>JADCBH010000067.1 GCA_020253595.1 Brevundimonas sp. | reverse complement strand
CCGGGCGTCGCGCCCTCCAGCCGGTGTACCTCGCCGTTCGGCAGGGTCAGGGTGAGGGTTCCATAGGTCCAATTCGCCGACAGCAGGCGCACCAGAAGCGAAAAGACGCGCGGTGTCCGCTTGGTCGTGGCCTGGGCGTGGTCGGCTGTAGATGCGGTCATGAGGGTCAAGCTGTGTTCGCAGACAGCTACGGTCAATCCTCTGGGATGGCTTCACCGCCGCCGGTCACGACTTTCAGCGCGACCAGCGCGCGCGCCCGGGCTTCGGCGTGATCGACCAGAGGTCGGGGATAGGTCCGGCCGAGCGCGACTTCGGCCGCGCGTAGAATTTCCGGCGGCGCGGTCCACGGCGAATGAACGAAGGCGGGCGAGAGCCGCTTCAGTTCGGGCACCCACCGCTTCACATAGGCCCCGTCCGGATCGAACTTCTGGCCCTGGGTCACCGGGTTGAAGATGCGGAAGTAGGGCGAGGCGTCGGCCCCGGAGCCCGCCACCCACTGCCAGTTCTGGGCGTTTTGGGCCAGGTCTGCGTCCAGCAAGCAGTCCCAGAACCAGGCCTCGCCTTTGCGCCAGTCAATCAGCAGGTGCTTGATCAGGAATGACGCCACGATCATCCGCACGCGGTTGTGCATGAAGCCCGTCGTCCACAGTTCGCGCATGCCGGCGTCGACGATGGGATAGCCGGTCCGGCCCCTGGTCCACGCCTCGAACTGCGCGGTGTCGTTGATCCATGGCATGCGGTCGTATTCGGGCCGAAAGGCATCGGTCGGCAGGGTCGGGAAGTGGTGCAGAAGGTGGGCCGAGAAATCCCTCCAGATCACCTCGTTGGTGAACTTGTCAGCCTGACCTTCTGAAATACCATGAGAACCGACAGTCCTGTACGCTGCGATCCAGGCCCGCCAGGGACTTAGCTCGCCAAAGTGCAGGTGCGGCGACAGGCGGCTGGTGCCCGTCCGGTCCGGGCGGTCGCGGTCGTCGGCATAGGACTTCAGACCGGTCTTCAGGAATTCAGACAGAGCGCGCGTGGCCCCGGCTTCGCCCGGTTCGCCCAAGAAGCCGCCGGACCAGTCCGGGCGGGTCGGGTGCAGCCCCCACTTGTCAATCTCGTCGCTGTCGACCGCCGGTGCGCCGGAGAGATCCTGCGGCCCCGCAGTCTGGGGCGGGGCCTGAACCTGGGCCCGGAGCGCCTTCATGAAGGGCGTGTAGACCTTATACGGCCCACCCGAGCCATTCAGCACCGAACCCGGACGCGTCAGCAAGGTCCCGTTGAACCCCTTCACCTCGACCCCGTCGGCCTTCAGCGCATGGGCGATGTCGGTGTCCTGCGCCCATCCGTCCGGCTCGAAACGGCGGTTCACCGTGACGCGCGTTGCGCCGGTCTCTTCGATCAGGCGACGCAGCTCGGTCTCCGAATCGCCGCGACGAAGGATCAGGTGACCCCCGCGCTCGCCGATGGATGCGCCCAGGGCCCGCAAGGACTTGTCCAGCCACCAGCGGCTCGCCCCGCCGATGGGCCGGGTCGCCGGGCCTTCGTCGAGGATATAGACCGGCAGGATCGACCGCCCGGTCGCCTGCGCCGCCTCGAGCGCCGGATTGTCGGCCAGACGGAGGTCGCGCCGGAACCACAGGATGACAGGCGGCTCGCGGTCTGTGGTCACGCCTTCCGGCTCCGTGTTAGGTTGCGAAATCCGGCGGTCGGGCCCACCTGACCGCCCCATAGGCTGGCCTATTCCGACGCGCCAGCCGCCAAACCGTCGCTAGTGGAAAGTCCCGCCCGTGTCCGCTCCCAACTCCGTCATCACCCTGTCCGGCAACGGAATTCAGACACCCGTCGTCATTGGCGGCGGGGCCCGCATCGTCTTCATCGCGGGGCCCTGCCAGCTTGAAAGCCGCCAGCACGCGCTCGAAATGGCGCATGCGCTCAAGGAAATCGGTCAGCGTCTGAACGTCGGCATCATCTACAAGACCAGCTTCGACAAGGCGAACCGCACGTCCGCCACCGCCGCGCGCGGCATCGGGCTGGAAGGCGCTCTGCCGATCTTTGCCGAGATCCGCGAGGTCACCGGCCTTCCCGTCCTGACAGACGTCCATAACGAGGAACAGTGCGGGATCGCCGCCCAGGCCGTCGACGTGCTGCAGATCCCGGCCTTCCTCAGCCGCCAGACGGACCTGCTGCTGGCGGCCGCCGCGACCGGCAAGGCCATCAACATCAAGAAGGGTCAGTTTCTGGCCCCCTGGGACATGAAGAACGTGATCGCCAAGGTCGTCGGCGCGGGCAATCCCAACGTCATGGCTTGCGAGCGCGGGGCCAGCTTCGGTTACAATACGCTCGTTTCGGACATGCGGGCTCTGCCGGTGCTGCGCGACATCGGCTGCCCGGTGGTGTTCGACGCGACCCACAGTGTCCAGCAGCCGGGCGGGCAGGGGACCTCCTCGGGCGGCCAGCGCGAGTTCGTGCCGGTCCTGGCCCGCGCCGCCGTGGCGGTGGGGGTCGACGCGGTCTTCATGGAAACCCACCAGGATCCCGACCACGCCCCGTCCGACGGCCCGAACATGGTTCCCCTGTCGGAGTTCGAGGCGCTCGCCGCTGACCTGATCGCCTATGACGACCTGTCCAAGGCCCGGATGGCGAAGGCGGCCTGATCTCTGAAAAATCGCCGTGCGTCCGAAAATGGCGTAGCGGCGCTGTATCTTCGCGATGGGCCCCAGGCTTCGGTTTGTTGAAACGGACTCCATGGACTCCATGGACTCCCTGCACTCCTTGGACGCTTTGGACTCCTTGGACTCGTTTTTTCAGGCAGCCCGTGCGGTTGTCTCCATGCTCCACGCACTTTAGCTGAGGGTTCATGACGGATGCGAACCTCGATCTCGGCGGTCTGCAGGCGCTGCTGGACAAGGCACGCGGCCTGACGATCGCCTGCGTCGGCGACCTGATGCTGGACCGCTATGTCTATGGCGAGGTCAGCCGGATTTCGCCCGAGGCCCCCATCCCGGTGCTGCGCGCCCGGAGGATGGTTGCCATGCCGGGCGGCGTCGGCAATGTGGCCCGAAACGTCGCCGCCCTGGGAGCGACCGCGCGGCTGGGTGGAGTCACGGGTGAGGATGCTCCGGGTGCTGAGCTGGCCCTATTGGTCTCCGCCGAGGCCCGCATCGAGGACTTCATCGCCCGCACGTCGGCGGGCGGCACCATCGTCAAGACGCGCTACGTCTCCGGCGGCCAGCAGCTGATGCGCCTCGACGAGGAGGAGCCCGTCGTGGGTGCCTTTGAGCGCGATGATGTTTTTTCAAAAGCTTCGGCCATTCTCCTGTCAGACTATGCGAAGGGTGTCGTCACCGAGCGCCTGATCCGCTCGGCCCTGTGGCAGGCCCAGAATGCGGGCTTGCCGGTCATCGTCGATCCCAAGGGGCGCGACTTTGCGCGATACGGCGCCGTCGACGTCATCAAGCCCAATGCCTCGGAGCTGGCCGGGGCGACAGGCCTTCCGGTCGAGACCGACGCCGAGGTCGAGGCGGCGCTGACAGCCCTGCTGGAGGCGACCACGGCCAAGGCCATCGTGGTCACCCGCGCCGGCAAGGGCATGAGCCTGATGCGGCGCGGCGGTCCCGTCCGCCACTTCCCCGGTCGGGCGCGTGAGGTGTTCGACGTTTCCGGGGCCGGAGACACCGGTCTGGCGGCGCTCGGCCTTGCGCTGGGCGCAGGCGCTTCGCTGGATCAGGCGGTGCAGCTGGCCATCCTGGCGTCCGGCGTCGTTGTCGGGAAGAGCGGCACGGCTGTGGTCACCCCCGCCGAACTGATCGAGGCCGAGGTCAGCCAGCACGCCGGCGCGGCGCTCGCCAAGGTCACCGGCCTGGACGACCTCGCCACCGAGGTCGAGGCCTGGCGGGCCCAGGGGCTGAAGATCGGCTTCACCAACGGCTGCTTCGACATCCTGCACCGCGGCCACGTCGCCTACCTGGCCCAGGCCCGCTCCTGGTGTGACCGGCTGGTGGTTGCGCTGAACACTGACGCCTCAGTCAGGGCGCTCAAGGGCGAGGGGCGGCCCGTCAACGATCTCGACAGCCGCGCCGTCGTCATCGGCGGCCTGGCCAGCGTGGACCGGGTCACCGCCTTCGAAGACCCGACGCCCATCCGCCTGATCGAGCGGCTGCGGCCCGACGTGCTGATCAAGGGAGCGGACTACACGCGTGATGGCGTCGTCGGCGGCGATCTGGTCGAGAGCTGGGGCGGGGAGGTGCGGTTGGCCGCCTTCACCGACGGCTTTTCCACGACGAAGACCATCGAGACGATGAAGGGTTCGGCATGAGGCGGGCGGTCGTTGTCACCGGTGGGGCCGGCTTCATCGGCTCCAATATCGTCTCGCGCCTCTGCAGCGAGGGTCGCTGGGACGTCATCGTCTGCGACCGGCTGGAGAGCGCCGACCTCGGCAAATGGCGCAACATCGCCAAGTCTCCGATCGCCGACTTCTGGCAACCGGAGGAACTGTTCGCCCAGCTGGATCGCCACGTCGAGCGGGTGACCGCCATCGTTCACATGGGGGCGATTTCCTCCACGACCGAGCAGGACGCCGACCTGATCCTGAGGACCAACTTCAGCCTGTCGCGGGATCTGTGGGACTGGTGCGCGCTGAACGATACCCGGCTGATCTATGCCTCTTCGGCCGCCACCTATGGCGACGGTTCGGCCGGGTTCGAGGACGCCGACGATCTTGCATCCATCGGTCGGCTCCAGCCGCTAAATGCTTATGGATATTCGAAGAAGCTGTTCGACCAGTACGCCGTCCGCGAGGCCTCGCGCGACCATGCGCCGAAGCAATGGGCAGGGCTGAAATTCTTCAACGTCTATGGCCCCAACGAAGGCCACAAGGGCGGCATGAAGTCGGTCATCGCCCAGATCTGGCCCAGGGTCGCGGCTGGTGAGACCGTCAGCCTGTTCCGCTCGCATCACCCCGACTATGCCGACGGCGGCCAGCTGAGGGACTTCGTCTTCGTGGACGACGTCGTCGACATCATCGACTGGCTGCTGTGCGAGCCGCAGATCAGCGGGATCTTCAACGCGGGCTCGGGTCAGGCGCGGTCCTTCCTCGATCTGGCGAACGCAACGTTCGCGGCCGCCGGCAAGGAACCCCGTGTCACCTACATCGACATGCCGGAGGTCATTCGCGACCGGTACCAGTACTTCACCCAGGCCAGCATGGACCGGGTGCGGTCGCTGGGCTTCTCGGGCCAGTCGACGCCGCTTGAAGAGGGCGTGCGCCGCTACGTTCAGAATTTCCTCGACCAGGCGGACCCTCACCGGTGATCCGGCCTCGCCTGACGCTGCGCCAATGGGTGGGTTGGACTGGCTTTGGCCTGGTCTTCCTGCTGACGGCGGCGGTGGCGGTCTGGCGTGGCGACATCCTCCGGGCCGGGCTGGATCCCCAGATCCCCTTCCAGACCTATGAGCCACCCCCTGCACCCGACTATGCGGATCCGGCCGCCTGGGCGATGCGAGACGTGCGAACCCCCGATGCTGGCCCAGCCGCTGTCTTCTTCCTTCACTCCACGACCTATGACGGGGGGGACGCGTGGAACGGCTCTATCGGGGATCGGGAGGCCGATGCCTATCTCGAGCGGGTGGTCATCCCGAACTACGCGGGGCCCTTTGCCAAGGCCGGCTCGATCAGTGTGCCGCGCTATCGCCAGGCGTCGCTTTATACGCGCCTCACCCTTCGCGATGACGCCCGCGATGCGCGAGCCTTTGCCTTTGACGATGCGCGGATGGCCTTCGATGCCTGGCTGGCGGCGCATCCGACCGGGCCGCTTGTGCTGGCGGGTGTGGAGCAAGGTGGGGAACTGATCGATCGGCTCGTGCGGGAACGTGTTGCGCCCGACCCGGACCTGAGGGCGCGCGTCGCGGCGGTCTACCTGATGGACGTCATCGTGGCGCGCGAGCCACTGTCGCCCTCGCTGCCCGCCTGCGCTACCGCGACGACCGTTGGCTGCATCGTCGCCTGGTCCGGCGTCGACGAGCAGAACGACGGCGCGGCCCAGCGTCGCCTGCGCAGGGCTCTCATCTGGGACGCCAATGGTCGTCTGGTCGATCTGGCGGCCCGTCCGGCTCTCTGCGTGAATCCCGTAAGTGGGGCGGACGACGGCGCGGTGGTTTCTGCGCGCCGCCACCATGGCGCGGCCAACGCCACGGGGCTGGAGTGGGGCGTCCGACCTGCCTTCATCGACCGGGCGGTGGCGACCCAATGCCGCGACGGCATCCTGCGCCACACCGAGTTGACGACAGAGTCGTTCCGGGAGATCGGCAACTGGGAAGACCGAAGAAAGGCACGTCAGTACAATCTCTTCTACGCGGATATTGAAGCTGACGTCGAACGTCGTCTCAACGTCTGGATGGCGTCCAACGCGCCCTAGTCGAGGGTCGACCGTTCGGTCTTCCAGTCAAACAGCGCCTCCAGAACCTGGATCGCCTTGCCCCGATCAGACGTCAGGTCAGGGTCGCGCCCCAGGACAAGCCGCGCATCGTCAGCTGCGGCCAGCAGAAGCGCCCGATGCCGGATGGGATCGGCGAAGCGATAGGCCGGAAAGCCGCTCTGCTTCAGCCCCAGCGGATCGCCGCCTCCGCGGAGGCGGAAGTCTTCCTCCGCGATCTCGAATCCGTCCTCCGTGCGTCGCAGGGTCTCCAGCCTCTGACGCGCGGTTTCGCCCAGTCCGCCTTCTTCGCCGCCGTACAGCAGGATGCAGGAACTGGACTTGGCGCCCCGACCCACCCTCCCGCGCAACTGGTGCAACTGGGCCAGACCAAACCGGTCGGCGTGTTCGATGACCATGATCGAGGCATTGGGCACATCCACCCCCACCTCGACCACGGTCGTGGCGACCAGAACCGGCAGGCGGCCGTCGGCGAAGTCGGCCATGACCACCTCTCGCTCAGCCCCCGGCATCTGGCCGTGTGCGAGCCCGACCTCGATTCCCAGCAGTCGCCGCAGGTCGACCGCCCGCTCTTGCGCCGCCGCCAGATCGATCGCTTCCGACTCTGCCACCAGCGGACAGATCCAGTAGGCTTGGGCACCAGTCTCGACCGCCGACTTCAGACGCCTCGCCACCTCGCCGATGCGGGCCAGCGGCAGGACCGCCGTGGCCACAGGGGTCCGCCCAGGCGGCTTCTCCGTCAGGCGGCTGACGTCCAGCTCACCATACTGCGTCAGCTCCAGCGTACGCGGGATGGGCGTTGCCGACATGGTCAGCAGGTGAACGCCGCCCGTCCTGGGATCGCCCTTGGCCTGCAGCCGCGCCCGTTCGTTGACGCCGAACCTGTGCTGCTCGTCGATGACGGCCAGCCCCAGCCGGGCGAAGCGAACGGCGTCCTGGAACAAAGCATGGGTGCCGATCGCGACGCGCGCAGGGCCTGATGCCAGGGCCGCCAACTTCTCGCGCCGTTCGGCCTGCGTGTCCCGCCCGGTCAGAAGGATCGCGGGAGCTCCCGCCGCCTCCAGCATCGGTCCCAGCCGCTGATAATGCTGGCGCGCCAGGATCTCGGTCGGGGCCATCAGGGCGGACTGAAACCCGCTGGAGGCCGCATCGGCCATGACCAGCGCCGCCACCGCCGTCTTGCCCGAGCCGACGTCGCCTTGCAGCAGCCGGCCCATCTGCTCGCCCGACGCCAGGTCGCGGCGGATTTCCGCGACGGCCTGCGTCTGGGCTCTAGTCAAATGGAAGGGCAGGGCGGCCAGCAGGGCTCGGGAGACCTCGCCCGCCCGGATTACCGGTCCCGGTGTGATCTGTCGCGCCCGTCGACGCCGCGCCAGCGCCAGCTGATGCGCCAGCAGCTCGTCATAGGCCAGGCGCTGCCGGATCGGCGCGTCGGGCTCCAGCTCGATCTCGGCCTTTGGCGCATGCAGCACCCCGATCGCATCACGCCAGCCCGGCCAGCGCTGCTTGGCCAGCCAGGCAGGGTCCTGCCACTCTGGCAGGTCGGGTGCAGCGTCCAGGGCGGCCAGTGCGATCTTCCTCACCTGCCGTGACGTGATGCCTTGTGTCGCCGGATAAACGGGCTCGACCGCCGGGATATCCTCACCCTTGTCGAGCGGCACGATCCAGTCGGGGTGAACGATCTGCACCTCGCCGTTGAAGCGCTCGACCTTGCCGGACACCAGCCGCCTCTCGCCGCATGGCAGCTGGCGCTCGATATGTTGGGGACTGCCCCCGAACCAGATCAGGTGGACGAAGCCAGTCTCATCCGAGGCGCGCACCTTCAGCGGTACGCCGGGACGGCCGGGCGCGATCATGCGGTCCACGATCACATCGAACACCCCGACCTCGCCCTCAATGGCGTTGGCGGCCTCGGTACGCCGACGTGTGATCACGCCGTTCGGGGCCAGGAACAGGACGTCGCGCACCAGCGGCCCGGCCAGCTTCTGCAGGAGCGGCAGGGTGCGCGGTCCGACGCCTTTCAGCGAACCGACCTCCGCGAACAGGGGAAACAGAATCTGCGGGCGCATCGGCTGCGACCATAGCGGTCGCAGCGACGCTGGCGAAACCAGGACTGGAACGCTATGTCCGCCCCCTTGTTGTTTGCACGTTCGCCCGGCTTGCGGAGCCTCGCGTCCTGCTCACGACTGAACACCTGGACCGGGCAAGGATTCTTGTGGCCGAACACGATGCGCGCGCCGAACCCATCAACGACCCCCGTCGCGAGCGGCTGGGGCGATTGACCTTCCGCGCCTGGCGTCGAGGGTTCCGGGAGGCGGATCTGGTGCTGGGGCCGTTCATGGAGGCCGAAGGCGCGGCCCTGCCGGACAGCGAACTCGACGCTTTTGAAGCGCTGCTCGCTGAGGACGATCACGACCTGTACGCCTGGATCATCGAGACCAAGCCGACGCCTGCGCTGCATGAGACCCCGCTGATGGCGCGTCTGCGGACCTACATGCTTACCCACGTGTCGGCTGCGGTCGCCGAGGGCGCGGGCTGATGGACGGGGCTTCGATCGAACGGCGCGTGGATCAGACGCTGGGCGGTGCCCCGGAGGGCATGGACGCGCTTGTGGTCGCCGACCGTCTGAAGGCGTCCGGCGGCCTGGCCCTGTTCGTCGCGCGGGATTCGACGCGCGCGACCGCCTTTAGACAGGCGTTCGGTTTCTTTGCCAAAGATATTGAGGTTCTTGAGTTTCCAGCCTGGGACTGCCTGCCCTACGATCGCCTGAGCCCGACGTCCGGCGTGTCAGCAGAGCGCATGGCGGCCCTGACGGCCCTGGCGCGGCGAGTGGCCGATCCGCGTAAACCTCTGCTGGTCGTCACCACGGTCGCAGCGGCCATGCAACGCACGCCACCGCGGGCGATCACGACGGCCGCCGGGTTCGAAGCCGTGGTCGGCCGCGACCTCGATCTCCAGGCGCTGGAGACCTACTTCGCCATCAACGGCTATGTCCGCGCCTCCACCGTCAGTGACCGGGGCGAGTTCGCCGTGCGCGGTGGGGTGGTCGACGTCTTCCCCCCTGGCTTTGCCGAGCCGGTGCGGCTCGACATGTTCGGCT
The DNA here is from genome assembly GCA_020253595.1 of Brevundimonas sp. GTDB lineage: Bacteria > Pseudomonadota > Alphaproteobacteria > Caulobacterales > Caulobacteraceae > Brevundimonas. Next base: position 711 of record JADCBH010000067.1, on the reverse strand, counting down.
CGGAACTGGAGTCGATCCGCACTTTCGATCCGGAGACCCAGCGCTCGACGGGGCAACTGCGCCAGGTGTCCCTGTCACCCGTATCCGAGGCCCTGCTGGACGCCGACAGCATCAGCCGCTTCCGCAGCGGCTACCTGAACCTGTTCGGCGCGCCGGGCGAGGACCCGATGTATGCCGCCGTCAGCGAGAGCAGCCGCCGTCAGGGCTTCGAGCATTGGCTACCGCTCCTCTACGACCGGTTGGAGACCCTGTTTGACTATCTGCCGGACCGCGCCTCGATCTTCGTCGATCACCAGGCCGATGCCGCTCGCGCCGACCGCTGGGCGCTGACACGGGACGCCTTCGAGGCCCGTCAGGAGGCCTCGAAGGCCAAGGGAGGCGGGGCCAACCGGGCGCTGCCGCCCGAGCGCCTTTACCTGCCCGAAGAGGAGTGGAACGGTGCCGTTGCCGGTCGTTCCGTGCGTCGGCTTAGCCCCTTCGACGGAGGTGCTGAGGACGCCGGCGGTCGACTGGGCCGGACCTTTGCAGCGGAACGCGCACAGGACAGCGTCAATCTGTTCGAAGCCGTCGCGACGCACGCCGGGCAGCTGAAGGCACAGGGCAAGAAGGTCTTGTTCGCGAGCTGGACCGAAGGGTCGTCGGATCGTCTCGGCGTCATGCTGTCCGACCACGGCCTGGAGCCGGTCGTGGCCGTCCGTGACTGGGCCGATG
>JADCBH010000066.1 GCA_020253595.1 Brevundimonas sp. | reverse complement strand
GGATTTGGTCAGCATGATGAGCGAACGCGGCATCAGTCTGGCACACACGACGACGTACAGACGGTTCAGGCGGCTGGTAGCCCGGATGTCGAAGGAGTTCTCACTGATTTGTCGGACGGTCGAAATGCCCGCAAGTGGGAGGAAGAAGCCGAAATGGTCGGGAAAATCTTTGTAGGCGCAGGCAACGGTTTCGCCGCTCGTCAAGTGTTCCGCTTCAAAATCCAGACCGTCGGTTGCTAGGATGAACTTAGCTTTTGCCTTAGCGGTCGCGGGGCTTTCCTTTAAGGCCGTTAGTGTCTTTGTGACCTGCCCTGTGTCGCATGTGGCGATGTGAATGTGGTTCGTCTGGAGGACACCGCCGGCGTCGGACTTGTTCGATACGCCAGCGCGCAACTTCTTGATCGTCGTCTCCTTGTTGCCGAACGCTTCAAGGAACGAATACGCAAAGTTGCCAGCATCAAACGGTTGCTCCGCTAACTGCGAGATGGCTTCTTCTATTTCGACGGCGTTCAACTGTTCACCCCTCCGGCGTAATCAAACCTCATGCTCTAGGCCGCAGGCCGCGGCTCATAGGGCCGGACCTTGATATCGTGCTCATGAAGCCGCGCCTGCGCGAGGTCATAGGCGCTCTGCATGCGCATCCACTGGTCAGCGTTCGACCAGCCCGCTTTCTCCAGGCGAATCGCCATCTCGGGCGAAATTCCCGCGCGGCCATTCAGGACACGGGAGAGCGTGTGGCGCGCAATGCCAAGCGCCTGCGCAGCCTCGGTGACGCTCAAGCCCAGCGGGTCGAGGCATGCATCCTTGACGATCCGTCCGGGGTGCGAAGGGTTTTTCATGCGCATTTTATAGTCCTCCTCTCAAAAAAGTTTTTCAGTGGTAATCCACGAGATCAACATCGAGCGCGGCGCCGTCCTCGAAGCGGAAGATGATCCGCCAGTTGCCGGAAATCGTCACGCTCCAAAAGCCCTGAAGGTCCCCCTTCAAGGCGTGAAGCCGGTATCCCGGCAAGTCGAGATCGGTGGCCCGCGCCGCCTGATCGAGCTGGGAAAGAACGTCCCGGATGCGGCCGGCCTGGTCAGCCCGGACCCCGCTGGGGTTGTCCTTCTCGAACAGGCGTTTCAGGCCCTTGTGCCGAAACGTCCTTACCATCATGATACTGTACCTTGTGCCGGTACAGGTTGCAATGGGATCGAATTCCTAGGGCTCTTGGTTGGTTAGAAGCTCACGGCGGCGAATCGCATGGCGGCAGGGAGCCAGATCCGGATGAGGCTGACGGGCTTCCCCTCCTCCCGGATGGCCATGGGCGCGCCCTCCTGGGTCAGCGGGTCAAAGGTGAGGGTCACATTCTGAACGGCGGCGACGCCCTCGCCTTGTAGACGGGCGATTAGCATTTCGCACAGGCGGGATAATTGCTCAAGGTCGTTTTTGCCTGCCAGCTTCGCCGTGACGGTTTGCGGAATTTGAGCGGCGGGCGCGCTCGCGACTCGGCGCCTGAACTTGCCATAGCTTCTGGCCATGGCGGAGTCTGGCATGCGGCCCGATGGCTCTTCAAGACTTCCCTGCCCCGCGTCCACAAGTTAAGCTGAGGCGATGGCCGACGACGAACTCGAAAGGTTCAAAAGCGATATCGCGCTGCATGAATATGCGGCGCATGTCGGCTATGAGCTCGACAAGGCTGAAAACGGACGCCGCGAAATGGTCATGCGCCACGGCTCCGACAAGATCTCCATCCGCAAGGATGCCGATGGCCACTATGTTTTTTATTCGTTCAGGGACGCATCCGACCACGGCACCATCATCGATTTCGTGATGAGCCGGCAATCCAAGAACATGGGCGAGACGCGCAAAGTCCTGCGCCTCTGGTCGGGCACGGACCGCCTGCCGCTCTATGAGCCCTTGGAAGCCGCTCCCAAGTTCGACCGTGATCTCGTGCAGGCTGAGTTCGCCAAAGCGAAGCCGCTCGGCTGGCATGATTACCTCGAGAATGAACGTAAGATCCCGCGCTCCGTTCTAACATCGACCAGGTTCAAGGGCTGCCTGCGCGTTGATCGCCGTGGAAACGTCATCTTTCCGCACGCTGACGCCGAAGGCATTTGCGGCTTTGAAAAAAGAAACCGGGGCTTTAAGGGCTTTGCGGATCTTGGCCAGAAAGCGCTGTGGCGCTCAGTAGGTTTGGGTGGCGATTCGGTCCTTGTAATCGCTGAAGGAACGATCGATTGCCTGTCGCACGCAGCCTTGTTTCCGTCTGCGGCTACACGTTACGCGTCTTTCGCTGGTGGCCTGAGCGAGCTCCAGGAAGCGTTGATCGCGGAAGAGTGTCGCCGCATGCCTCCGGGCTCTGAAATCGTCTCTATCACGCATCCAGACGCTGAAGGGGAACGCTACAACGAGGTCATTCCCCTTGCGGCTGGTTCCCTGCCCTTCCGGGTTCATAGACCAGACGGCGTTAAAGACTGGAATGATGCTCTCAGGGCCCGCCATGGGCCCGCGTCTGAAGCAATTTCTTTTCCTGCTGTCCTTTGAATGTTTCGGTTCCCCGAGAGTGTTGGGGGCGTTAGCTGTAGGATGCTCGTCTTCTGCTGGCCGTTTTGGCTCCTTGCTTCGAACGATGAGATTTCCACAGGGACGGAGGGGATAAAAGAAGGGTTATATTAAAGGCTAAAAGGATAGATGGCTGGAAGCAGTTGAAAAACAAAGAGATAGAGGCGCGAATCGCCTGCTATACCTACCACTTGGACCACTCTCGCCAGCTATACCTACTGAAAAATCGCGGACTCGCCTTCTAAACCTACCGATGTGACAGGGTTGGCCCTGTGGAAAAGTAGCCTTCCGCCAGCTAAACCTACCGCTGAATCACCCATTCGCCACCTAAACCTACCGATTCACTGGCGGGTCGAAGGGCCTCCGCCAGCTAAACCTACCGTCAAGCGCCTGCCAGACCTACCGCGAAAGCGGCCCAATCGCCACCTATACCTACCGACTCAGCTGGCGGGTCGAATCGCCATGGCGTTTATTGGC
>JADCBH010000065.1 GCA_020253595.1 Brevundimonas sp. | reverse complement strand
TGTCGCCGATGGTCCAGGGGCCGGAGAAGTAGAAGCTGAACCAGCCACGCGCGAACTCGGTCCATACGTTGGAGATCTGAGAGGCGGAGGCGACAGGAGCCAGGCCCTCGTCAAACAGGCTTTTGTAGAACGCCAGAGCCGCCTCGAAGGACGGGCTCGAGAAGTTTCCACGGGTCGCGTTATCGCGTAGCAAGGGCTGATCGCCCTGAAGCCCGAAGGTCAGAAGTTGTTCGAACTCATTGAGTGGCAACAGGATCGCGTACTTGTCGGGACCAACGATCCGCCGGACGGCATGCATCGCGGCCTTCCACTCGATCCAGGTCATCGGCAGGGTGGCGTAGCCTGCCTGCGCGAGCAGATCGGTTCGGTGGAAAATCAGACGGGTGTCGACGTACCAGGGTGTGGCGACGACGCGGCCGTCGATGCGATTGGTGTCGAGAACGGCCGGAAACTGGTCGGTCAGAAGGTCGGCGGCCGCCCCCGGCAGGGGTGAAAGGGCCCCGATGACCGCCATCTCCGCCACCCAGGTGTTGCCGATCTGGCTGACGTCCGGCAGCGAGTTTCCGGCGTACGCGGTCAGCAGCTTCTGATGTGTGGCCGACCAGGGCTGGGGCTGGACCTCGACCTTGATGCCCGGATTTGCAGCCTCGAACGCCGGGATCAGGCGGGGCACGTTCGTCCCTTCGTTGCCCATCGCCCAGAAGGTCAGGCGGGTGATCCCATCGTCGCGCCCACACCCCGCGAGAGCCGCCGCGGTGCCGGCCATCAGCCCCATCGCCGCACGGCGGTGGATCATGTCCCAAGCCATCCGCCGGTGAATCCGGCCGCTTCCAGGCCGCGGCGCAGGTTCGGCTCTTCCCGCATGAACCGCCAGACGAGGTCGGTGCGGGCGTTCTCGATCATGACGACGATCGGCCCCTGGTCGATGCCCAGATAGTCGCCATCGACCCAGCCAACGCCCGGCACGATGCGGCCGTGCTGCAGCCGCCCTTCCCGCTCGGTCAGGGTCGGGTTGAAGCTGTCGAGGAAGCCGTACTGGGTATAGATGGCCTCGCCGTAGCGCGCCTTCATGGCCCCCAGGCAGGCCGTGACGTCGTCCGGCGCGAAGGGGTAGCTGGCCATGGCAGCGGTCGGCGCGAGGGTGCCGTCATCGCGGTCGCCGGGGCCCCGGGCGGAATAGCTGAAGAACTCCCGCTCCCGCGCGTCGATAACCTGCTTGAAGTCGCCCGGCCCATCGCAGGCCGTCAGACCCCAAACCTCGGCCGAATAGCCGTCCCAGCCGCCGGGATTGGCGATGGCATAGTTCCTCTGGGCCTCAACCGCGCGGACGCTGTTCTCGAAGTAGTCGAAGGAACCGATCTCGGCCGACTTCGCCCGCATCCAGGCGTCCCGGATCCCGCGATAGTCGACAAACATGTGGCTGTACTGGTGCCCGAACAGCGGCGGGAAATGCAGGTGGGCGGGGCCGTAGGCGTCCGTCCAGCTCCGATCGTAGACGCTGCACCACTCGGTCCAGACGGCGGCCGGCACCGGATGGGTGCGACTGCCCATCGCGAGCAGCAGCACCAGCATGCCCTCATTGTAGACGTGCCAATCCGCTTCGATGAAGCCAGTCTCGGGGTGCCAGCCCATGCTGACGCGGTCTGGCCGAATGACGACCCAGTCCCACTCGACGCGATCGTAGATGGCCTGGGCAAGGCGGCGGATCTCTGCCTCATCCGCCAGGTCCTGATCGAAGTAGCGGGCGGCGAACAACATTCCGCCGAGCAGCAGGGTGGTGTCGACGGTAGACAGCTCGGTGCGGCCATAGCGGTGGCCGGTGTCCATCTCGAGTAAATGGTAGAAGAAACCCTTGTAGCCCGTCATGCCCCGGTCGTCGGGCCCTTGAGGCGCGTCATGGAAGAAGCGCAGGGTGTTCAGCGTGCGCTCCCTCGCCTCCTCCCGGCTCATCCATCCGTTTTCGACGCCGACGGGCCAGCAGGCCAGGGCAAACCCGACGGCCGCGACCGAACAGAAAGACTCCGTCGGCCAGCGATCCGGCGTCAGGCCGCGCTCGACATCGGTGACATGGACGAACCAGTCGAAGGTGCGCCGCTGCAGCTCGGTGACGTCCGGGTCCAACGCCAGACCCATGCTGCGGTCTGCAAGTGTGGAGCAGCCCCCCGCCGCTAACATTGCACCGGCGACCGTCGAGCCCATCAGGAACTGTCGGCGATCCATGGTGAACTCCTAACGCGAAAACACTGACGTCGCTAACCGGGGTGAGGGCCGAAGAAGAATGACCGCCCGACGCAAGTTCGGGCGGCCAGTTTCAGGAGGTCAAACTCAGAAAACGTAGCGCAGACCCAACTGGAAGCTCCGGGTCGGCACGAACTGCGCTGTCGGGTTGCCGAACATCGGGTTCGGACGGCGCAGCGCCGGGTTGTTGCCGTCCAGATTGATGGTCTGGTTGTAGCCAGAGTAGTTGCGGAAGTTGAACACGTTGATCGCATCCAGCGTCAGCTCCATCCGTGTCCCGTTCCAGAGTTCGAACGGCCGCGCCAGGCGCAGGTCGACCTGGCGGTAGGCGAAGTTCAGTCCCGGCAGGAAGCTACGCTTCTCAGGGAAGTAAGCGAACCACTCGATCGGAGCACCCGTGATGCCCGGGAAGCCGGTGAAGGGACGGCCCGAGCCCAGCGTGACGATCGACGACAGTCGGAGGTCATACGGCAGCCGGACGGTGCCCGACGCCACGATCCGGTGACGCTCGACGCCCGCCAGGTTGTAGTAGGGGCTGAGCGCAACGGTGGCATAGTCGAAGTCAAAGTTGCCGGTGCCATCGCCCCGGCTGCCGTTCTGCTCGCCGTCCGCCAGAGTATAGGCGATGTTGAAGCCGTAACCCGACTCCTCAGTATAGGGCCGGTCAATCGTCAGATACATCGCCATGTACTCGCGCTCACGGTTGTGATCCGAGTAGAAGATGCTGTCGTTGAACGCGTAGGGCTGGCCCGTCGCGGGGTTGGTGAACTGGCTCGGCCGGACCGTGATCTGGTTGGCGTTGTTGACGTTCAGGCGCGACCACTGGAACTCGTTTTCGGTCTTCGCATACGAGAACGTCAGCGCCGTCTGGATGTCCCAGAACTTCTGGCGGATGCCGATGTTGAACTGATCCGTGCGCGGCGGCGGGGCGTTGTTATCGACGAGGAAGATCTCGCCTCGCCCTTGAGTGCCGCCCAGCAGGGCATCGAGACCACCCGGCGTCGCATACGAGGGATTCCAAGCCACGGTGTTGGCCTGCCCGCCGAAGGCACCGCCCGCTGGCGAGAAGAAGATCGTCCGGGTCAGCTGGAAGGGCTTGTAGCGTTCATCGAAAGCGAAGTTGAACGCGATCCGGTCATAGTAGCGCCCAGCCCCGGCAAACAGCACCGTACGCTCGTCACCGAAGACGTCATACGACAGGCCGACGCGCGGCTGGAAGGCTTCAGTGAAGGCGTCCCGACCGCTGGTCGTGATGTAGTCGTTCACATTGACCTGAGCGACGTAGTTCGGATCGGCCACCACGCGGGCCAGAACGTCACGAACCACCTGCGGCGTGACGTAGTCGTTGTTGACGGCATTATCCTCATAGTCCCAGCGCAGGCCGAGGTTCAGTTCGAGGCGATCCGTGATCTGCCAGTCATCCTGGATATACAGGCCGAGAACGTTGTTCTCGGCACGGGTCGCCTCGACCGGCAGGTTCAGGAACACGCGCGTGGGGATTGTCGAGGATCCCAGGATCGAGGGATTGGCATTGATGTCGTAGGTGAACTGCGGGTTCCGGTTGAACTGCTTGTCCACGTAGTACTCCTGCATGGAGTACTTGATGCCCATCTTGATGGTGTGGGAGCCCATCCATTCGAAGTTGGTGAATGTCAGATCGTTGCGGAACGTCAGGCTTTCTTGCTCGATGTCCTGATTGTTCGAGCCGCCACCCCGGTTGAAAACGGTGGTCTTGGTCTGGTTGTAGTCGAACTGGAACCCGGCGGTGGTTGCACTGGCGTCGCGATAGATGACGTTGGTCTGGCCAGGATCGGTGAAGTTCGCCGCCCGTGGATTGTAGACCGAG
>JADCBH010000064.1 GCA_020253595.1 Brevundimonas sp. | reverse complement strand
GGCGTCAGGGGCGCGCAGCGGTCGCCGTCGCCGCGCGCGGGCGGCGGGGGATCGGCCTCGACCGAGACGGGCCGGGGTTCGGCATCGACAAATTTGGTCACGCCCACCAGCTGCGTTCCGCCCTCGCCGAACGTCCTGGCCAGCGTCGCCCGGCTCTGGGCCACCCTCTGCTGGATGGCCCCGCCACGGAGCGAGGCGATCAGGCCGCCTTCGCGCTCTATCCTCTGGAACTCGGCCCAGCCGGCTTCGGCCAGACCGCGGGTGCGGTGGTCGAGGAACCAGGACCCTGCGGCCGGATCGGCGACGCGGCCGAGGCGCGCCTCCTCCATCAGGACCAGCTGGGTGTTCCTCGCCTGACGCCGGGCGAAGGCATCTGGACGCCCGCGCGCGCGGCTGAAACCGTCCAGCACCACGGCCTCGGCCCCGCCGACCGCGCCCGCGAACCCGGCGGCGGTCAGGCGCAGCAGATTGGGCCAGGGATCGCGGCCGCTCAGCATCCGCCGCGACGACCGCGCCTCGATGACGGCGGGCGTTTCATGTCCTAAGGCGCGGCTGAGCGAGCGCCATAGCAGCCTCAGGGCCCGGACCTTGGCCAGGCTGTCGAAATATTCCGCATCGACGCAGACCCCCAGCACCGTGCCCTGAAGCGCCCGCTCGACCGGCAGGCCCGCATCCATTGCGGCGCGGAGGTAGGTCGCGGCGGCGGCGAGCGCGAAGCCCAGTTCCTGCCCGTGCGATCCGCCTGCCTCATGCGCTGCCTGGCCGGTGGCGAGGAAAAACCGCGCCTGCGGATAGGCCCCGGCGTGCCGCGCGGCGGTGTTGGCGGCCAGCTCGACATGGGCCGCGATCGGCCGGGGTGACCCGCCCGCCGTGGCGAAGGCGCTCAGCGGGTCCATGTGGAACAGCAGCTGGGCGCGGGGCGATCCCTTGGCGGCCACGGCCAGGGCATTGGCCGCGTCGGGCCCGTCGATGCCGGCATGGAGCGCGACCGGCGCCAGTTCCATCGCCACGCCGTTCAGGGCGCGGGACAGGGGCTCGGAGTCCGACAGGATCTCGCCCGCCAGAATGACCGACGCCGCCCCCCCTTCGAGGTCGATCAGGACGGCGCTGTTGACGGCTCGCGGATCGTCGCCCTCGACCAGGGTGCGCAGGTCCCACGGGCGGCCGTCGGCATCGGCGGCACGCGGCGCGAAGACGGGCGGGGCGGCATTGGCGTGGCCATACAGCGGTCGGACGGTCAGGCCGTCGGTGTCAAGTTGGACCAGCCCTTCGAGCGGCCTGCCCTTCAAGGCCTTTTCCGCCTCCGCGCGCCAGTCGGTCGGCGTTGGGATCGGAAAGGACTGGGTCAAGGCAGGCTCCGGGAAACGGCGAGGCGGTCCTTTTGCGACCGCCCGGCCGTCTCGTCCAGACCGGGTCCCAAGCTTTGGGGGCTTCGGCGTGTGGGGCAGCCGAAGGGGTTCGTTACGCCGGGCACGGAGGGTGCACGCCCCTCATGTCGCGTGTGTCTCGCCAATCCACCATGTCCTCACCAGGGAGGTCACGCATGTCTCACACGAAATGTCTCGCCCGGTCTGGTGCCCAGACTGGTGACCTGAGGGCTCAGTTCCCGTAGGCCAGCGGCATGCCGCCCGCCGGACGGCCGCCGTTGCGATAGCGGTCGCGCAGCAGGATCTGGCGGCTGGTCAGGTCCTGTTCCTGGCCGTTAATGAACTGGGCCGTGACCGAGCTCAGCGGCTCCAGCGGATCGCCGTCCCAGACCACCACATCGGCCGCCGCGCCCGCGCGCAGCTCGCCGAACTGGCCGCCCAGGCCGAAGATACGCGCCGGATTGACGGTCAGGGCCGCGATCGCCGCCTCGAACGGCAGGCCGTGGCTGACCGCGTTTCCGGCGTTGAAGCGGGCCTCGCGCGCCCGGTGGACGCCATTGCCCTTGATGGCGATGACCACGCCGGCCGCGTTCAGGGCCGCGGCGTTCTCCATCCGCGACGCCCGGGTCTCCAGGCTGCCCGGCAGGTTGTCGATGGGGTTCAGCAGCACCGGCACGCCCGCTGCTGCGATCTGCGGCGCGACCAGCCAGCCTTCGTCGGCCCCGTCCAGGATCAGGTCGATGCCCTCCTCATCCGCCAGTCGCAGGACCTGCAGGATATCGGCCGCCCGGCGCACGGTGACGATCAGCGGCATGTCGCCGTTGACCACCGGGATCAGGGCCTCAAGGTCCGCGCGCGACAGGGACAGGTCCCTCAGACCCGCCCGGTCATAGGCCGCGCGGTTGCGGGCATAGAGGCGGACCTCGGCCAGGCTCTCCTTGAACTGGACGAACTGGGCCCCACGCGCGCCGCCCGCGATCCCGGCCCCGGCCTCGCCGAAGGGCGCGACCATGGCGACGCGTGACTGGACCAGGATGTCCGTTCCAGCCGCCAGGTGGATCACCGAGGCCTGACCCGCGAACAGGCCCGGCGACTGCAGGCCGCCGGAGCCCACGCCAGCGAAATCGGAATCGTCCTGATGATGGGCGTGGCCGCCGCCGCCTCCGCCGTGGCTGGGGACGACCACGGCCCGCGTGATACCGCCCAGACGCGCGACCGGCAGGGTGAAGGACCAGGGGTCCAGCCCATAGGAGACATCGAACGAGGCCGAGATGGAGTTGGCACTGTTGGACAGGTCGTCTGACCCGCCCACGGAGGTGATCTCCGAGGCACCCAGACCGGCGTCGACCACCACGAGGCCGGGCGTCACGACCTTGCCCCGGGCGTCGATGACGCGCGCTCCGGATGGAGCGGCACCCGTGCCGACGGAGACGACGCGGCCGTTCTGGATCACGACCGTGCCGTTCTCGATGACGGAGGTGCCGGTCAGAACACGTCCGCCTGTGATGGCCGTCAACTGTTGAGCCGAGGCCGGCGCAGCGGCGAGGACGGCGGCTGTGGCGAGGAGCGAGATCAGGCGACGCATCAGCGGGCTCCCGAGGCGATGTTGGCGGCGGAGAGCCCGTAGCCGGGCTGGCCCAGTTCGAAATCGGACAGGGGCTGGTAGCGCGGATCGGCGCGGTCGAAGGTCAGGGCACCGTCGATGTAGACCTGATCGGCGCGGGCGTAGACGCTGAACGGGTTGGCGCTCCAGATTACCACATCGGCGCGCTTGCCGGGCTCCAGCGAGCCGGTCTCGTCGGCGATGCCGATCGATCGGGCTGCGTTCGATGTGATCCAGCTGATCGCCCGCTCCTCGGTGATGTTGAGTCCAGCCCGGCGACCGGCGGCAAGCGCGGCGGCGACCTCCTGGTTCAGGCGCTGGGTCAGCTGGGCGTCGTCGGAGTGGATGACGGCGCAGGAGCCATCCGGCGCATCCACCAGGGCGGCGTTCTCCTCCACCGCGTCCAGGGCCTCCATCTTGAAGCCCCACCAGCCGGTCCACATGTCGGCGCAGATGCCGGCCTCGGCCAGCTGCGGTGCCAGCTTGTAGGCCTCGACGGCGTGGTGGAAGGCAGTGATGCGGAAGCCGAACTCATCGGCGATGTCCATCATCACGGCCATCTCATCGGCCCGATAGCAGTGGTTCTGCACCATGATCGAGCCGTCCAGCACGCCCGCCAGCGTCTCGTTCTGCAGGTTGCGCGTCGGCGGGCTGCCCTCGCCCGTCTCCCGCCAGCGATCCCATTTGTCGCGATAATCCTGAGCCGCAATAAACGCCGCCCGATAGCCCGCGACATTGCCCATGCCGGTGGCCGGGCTCTGGTTGCGGTTGCCATAGACGCGAGACGGGTTCTCGCCACAGGCCATCTTCACGCCATAGGGGGCATCCGGGAACTTCATGCCCTGCATGGTGATCGACGGGATGTTCCTCACCGTCACCGCGCGTCCGCCGAACAGGTTGGCCGAGCCCGGCAGGATCTGAAGCGTTGTCACGCCGCCCGCGCGGGCGGTGTTGAAGCCGGGGTCCTGGGGCCAGATCGAGTGTTCGGCCCAGACCTGGGCGGTGTTCGGGCTGGTCGCCTCATTGCCGTCGCTCATGCCGGTCACGCCGGGCGAGGGATAGACGCCGAGGTGGCTGTGAACATCGATGATGCCCGGCGTCACGAACCGCCCGCGCGCATCGACGACCCGGTGCCCGCCCGGGACCGGCGTATCGGCTCCTCCGATCGCGGTGATGCGGCCGTCGGTGATAACGACGACGCCGTTCTCGATCCTCTGGTCCGTGCCGGTGAAGATGGTGGCTCCCACGATCGCCATATTGTCCCGGGGCAGGGGCTCATAGGTCGAGGGGAAGGGGTCGGGATTGGCGGCATAGTCCAGACCCGCCGGCAGGGCGCGCGCCTCTCGGGCGGGCGTCGCGGCCTCGTCTCCGCCTGAGCCTGAAGTGGTGGCGCAGGCCGACAGCGCGGCCGCGCAAACGACGACGGCGAGGCTCGGGCCTCGCAGCGAACGACGGATCATACGCAAAATCCTCCCCTGTCGCGCCGGGCGCGACGAACGGGGAGGATTACAAGGGCTTCAAAAGCCGTCCGTCAAAGGCGGAAACAT
>JADCBH010000063.1 GCA_020253595.1 Brevundimonas sp. | reverse complement strand
GTTCATCCCGGCCGCCCGGGCCAACAGCTTTTCGTTGGGTGAGCCCGGCTGGCTGATGCCTGAAAGATCGCCCTTTACGTCCGCGCAGAAGACCGGAACCCCGGCTTCCGAAAACCCCTGGGCCATGATCTGCAGCGTCACCGTCTTGCCGGTCCCCGTCGCGCCCGCGACGATTCCGTGGCGGTTGGCCCGGTTCCAGAGCAGTAGTTCCGGTTTGTCGGACTGACCGAGGAACAGGCCGGCGGGCGCGTCGGGCATAGGCGGGTCTCCAAGGGGGCGGGTCCCTGCTTAGCCGAGGCCCAACTTCGCCGCCAGACGATCCCTGGTTGACCGTTTCGGCGGGCACCCCGACAGTCCAGCTATGAAACCACCCATCGCCATTCCGACGTCGACCGTCGCCCGCAATGCGCTCGTGACCCTGGCCGTCGTGGCCGTGGGCGCGGCGCTCTATTGGCTCAGGGATATCCTGACCCCTCTGGCCATGGCCATCTTCCTGATGATCATGATCGATGGGGTGAAGCGGCTGATCGAGCGGCACACCTCGTTGCCGGATCACACGGCCGGGCTCGCCGCCCTGCTGCTCGTGATCGCCATGTTTTTCGCCGTCATCGCCTTCATCGTGAATGGCGCGGCGGCCTTCTTTACGGACATGTCGGGCGTATCCAGCGGTATCGGGCCCCGGATCGACGCCATCATCGCCGATGGGGCCAGACTGGTCGGCATGGAAGCGGCCCCGACGGCGGCTGAACTGATCGCAGGCATGGATCTGCGTGGCTACCTCACCAGCCTGGCCTTCCAGATGCAGGGCGTGGCTTCGGGCTCCTTCTTCGTGATGGTCTATCTGGGCTTCCTGCTAGCGTCACAGGCCGGGTTCCGACGCAAGATCGTGGCCATGTTCCCACAGCGGGAACAGCGGTCAGAAGCGCTCGAGGTGTTCCAGCGCGTGCGCGGCGGGGTCGAGGGCTACCTCTGGGTTCAGGCGGTCACGGGCGTGATCATCTGCGCGGCGGCCTGGATCCTGATGCGGGTCGTCGGACTTCAGCATGCCGAGTTCTGGACCTTCATCATCTTTGTCGTGGGCTTCATTCCGGTGCTGGGGGGCGCCGTGGCGGGCCTGGCCCCGCCGCTCTTCGCCCTTGTGCAGTTCCCGACCTATTGGCCAGCCCTGATCCTGTTGGTCGGGCTCCAGATCATCCTGTTCGTCGTCGGCAACCTGATCCAGCCGCGCATGCAGGGCGACAACCAGAACGTTGACCCTGTTGCAGTGCTTCTGGCGCTGGCGCTTTGGGGCAAAATGTGGGGCGTGGTGGGCATGTTCCTGTCGACACCGCTTCTGGTCATGGCCATGGCCATCCTGGCGGAGTTCAAGGGGTCTCGGTGGATCGCCGTGCTGCTGTCCGGCAACGGACGGCCCTACGAAGATGAAGGCCACCATGAGCATGGCCCCCCCGCCAAACGCCCCGCCCGCGTCAAACCGCCGCGTCCAGAGGCGTCCGAGCCCTAATCCGGCGCCCTTGCATCGCCGCATTCGACCCCCATTTCGGTAGCATACGTCGCGGTCCACCCTCCCCTCCCAAGACCGTGACGGCATCGGTCGGCGCCACCCCCCCCTCCAGCGCCGGCTTGACGAGAGGCCGTCGGACGCCCGTCCGGCGGCCTTTTCGTTATCGCATGGTCTCAGGGGCTTCCCGCCGGACGCGGGCAGGCCTATTGCCGAAGACTGCGACCGGCGGCCGCAATCAGGCCGCGCTGAACGAGACCTGCCCATGTCTGGCGAATCCCGATCCTCTGCCTCGATTTCCAGCGCGGAGGCCCTCAGAGCGGCCTTTGCCAGGGCGCGGGGCGAGGGAGGGCCTCTGGACGGGCTGGAGCAATCCTTCGTCGATCAGGCTTTCGAGGATTACGCCGAAGACGAGACCCCCGAGCTATCCCCCGACGACGTCGGCGGGCTTCTAGCAGACGCCTGGCGCTGGAGCGAGAAACGCGCGCCCGGTGAGACCCCCCGGATTTCCATAGCGCCCCTCATCGGCGCGGCGGGCCGCGAGACGCCCTACGATGTGCTTCGCATCGTGCAGGACGATCGGCCCTTCCTGGTTGACAGCGTGATGGGGGAGCTCGCGGAGGGCGGTGTCTCCGTGCGTGCCCTGTTCCATCCGGTCCTCGCCCTGGCGCGACAGGCCGATGGCTCGCGGCGTGCCGGCGTCGGCGAGGCCAGGGAATCTCTCATCGTTGTCGTTCTGGATCCGCTTCCCCAGGACCGGCGTGACGCTCTGGCCCAGTCGGTCGCCGATGCCCTGGCCGACGTTCATCTGGCGGTCGCCGACTTCAGCAAGATGAGCGCCCTGATGGCGCGCTCCGTTGCCCATCTCGAGGCCCACCCAGGCGGCATCGACCCCGAAGTAGTCGCCGAAAATCTCGCGTTCCTGCGCTGGCTGAACGATGACCACTTCGTTTTCCTCGGCGCGCGCGACTACGACTATCCCCGCACCTCCGACGGCGGCTACGCCAATGAGGCCCCGCTGGATCAGTCGGCCGAAGGCGTCGGCGTCCTTCGTGACAAAGAGCGCACTGTTCTGCGCCGATCCTCGGAACCCGCAGTGCTGACGGCCCAGATGAAGCGGCAGATGGACCTGTCGGAGCCGGTGACGGTCGCAAAGGCCAACCTGCGCAGCCGTGTGCACCGTCGCGCCTACATGGATTACGTCGGGGTCAAGCGATACGGCGAGGACGGTCGGCCCTCAGGCGAGACCCGCTTTGTCGGCCTGTTCACGGCAGAGGCTTATGACCGCTCGGCGTCGCAGGTTCCGCTGATCCGCAGAAAGGTCGCCAATGCCCTGATCCGCGCGGCCAAGGCGCCCGGCAGCCACAACGAGAAGCGGCTGAAGAACATCCTGGAGAACTATCCGCGCGACGAGCTCTTCCAGATCAGCGAGGACGAGCTGCTGGAGACGGCGCTGGGTATCCTGCACCTCTACGACCGGCCCCGGATCAAGACGTTCACGCGAAAGGACCCCTTCGACCGCTTCGTGTCGGTCCTCGCCTTCGTGCCGCGTGAGCGCTACGACGCCAGTGTGCGCGAGCGGATCGGCAAGATCCTGGCCCGCGCCTGGGGCGGTCGGCTTTCGGCCTGGTATCCCCAGCTATCCGACGCCCCTCTTGTGCGAATTCATTACATTGTCGGCGTGACGCCGGGCGACCATCCGACACCGGACGCCAGGTCGCTCGAAGCCGAGATCACCGAGGCAGGGCGCAGCTGGGTCGACCGGTTCGAGGGCGCGCTTCGCGCCGCTGACATCGACGACGTGGAGATCGGCGCGCTCAGCAGCCGCTGGGCGGAAGCCTTCGGCGCCGGCTATCGGGCCCGGTACGACGCAGCGGAAGCTGTGGCGGACCTTCAGGAGTTCGACCGTCTGGGCGAGGGCGAGCCCGTCTCGGTTCGGGCATTCCGACATGCGTCTGACAGTCCTCTCCAGTTTCGGTTCAAGCTCTACCATCGAGGCGCGGCCGTGCCGCTCTCGGATGTTCTGCCGATCCTCGCCGACATGGGCCTGAAGACCCTCGAAGAGTTCGGCAACGCCATTCATCCGGCGCTAGGGGGTGAGATCCACGTCCACGAGTTTCTGCTGGAGGACCCGCGCGGAGAGGGTCTGGCCTTTGCCGACGTCAAGGGGCCGTTCGAGGAGGCCTTCAAGGCGGTGTGGACCGGCCGGACCGAGAGCGACGGCTTCAACCGACTGGTTCTGGAACTGGGCGTCAGCTGGCGCCAGGCCGCGCTGATCCGTACCCTTGCCCGCTACCGCCAGCAGACGGGGCTCGATCCGTCCCAGGTGGTGCAGGAAGAGGCGTTGCGGGATTACCCCGTGATCGCGCGCGCACTGATCTCTCTGTTCTCCGGCAAGTTCGATCCCGCTCACGGCGGCTCGGCCGATGACCGCGCGGCCCAAACGGCGGAGCAACTGGCCCGGATCACCAGCCTCCTCATGGATGTGAAGAGCCTGGACCACGACCGGGCGCTGCGCCGGATCGCCGCCCTGATCGGGGCGGTGAAGCGCACGAACTACTACCAGGTCACACCGGACGGGACGCCCAAGGCGCACATCTCGATCAAGATCGCGTCTCGCGAACTCGACGACCTGCCCCTGCCAAAGCCGTACCGGGAAATCTTCGTCTGGGCCCCCCATGTCGAGGGCGTGCATCTGCGCTTCGGTCCGGTGGCACGCGGGGGCCTGCGCTGGTCGGATCGTCGGGACGACTTCCGGACTGAGGTGCTGGGTCTGGTCAAGGCACAGCAGGTCAAGAACGCTGTCATCGTTCCGGTCGGCTCCAAGGGTGGCTTCTTCCCGAAATACCTGTCGCGCATCGTCCGGGCAGGCGGCGACCGTGACGCCCAGCAGGCCGAAGCGGTCCGTGCCTACAAGACCTTCCTCTCGGGTCTGTTGGACATCACCGACAATATCGGCTCGGCTGGCAGCGTGATCCGACCCGCGAACGTCGTCCCGTTCGAGGGCGACGACCCCTACTTGGTTGTGGCCGCGGACAAGGGCACGGCGACCTTCTCCGACATCGCCAATGG
>JADCBH010000062.1 GCA_020253595.1 Brevundimonas sp. | reverse complement strand
TGCCAGGCCTGGCGCGGCTGGGTTTGCCCTTTCCACTGGGCGGTACCAGCAATCACTTCAGGGTCGCAGCCCTGCAGGCCGTCGGCGGGTGGGATGAGCACAATGTGACCGAAGATGCCGATATGGGTTTCAGGTTGTGGCGCGCAGGGGGCAGGCTCGGTGTTCTGACCCGGCCAACCCACGAGCCTCCACCGGGCAATCTGGAGCACTGGCTTCCGCAACGAACCCGGTGGCTCAAGGGATACATGCAGACCTGGGGCGTCCACACCCGCGACGTGCGGGGCCTGGGCTGGAGCGGCGGCGTCTCTTTGGCGTTGACGGTGGGGACGGCCCTGGCCTCCGCCGCGGTCCACGCGCCGTCGCTGTCGTGGTTGCTTTCGACAGTGATGATCGCAATGGCTGCCGATTTGCCGCCAGAAACGCCAGCCTTCGCCCTTGGCGTCCTGATGATTGGGGCGCTGGCTGCCTGGGTCAACGCTGCGATCGGCTGCCGTCGCGCCGGCATGAGCTATACGATCTCGGATATGGTCTCAGCACCGGCATACTGGTCTTTGCTAAGCCTCGCCTTCGCTCATGCAGCGTGGCGGCTGGTCACCGAGCCTTTCGCCTGGGACAAGACCCGACACTTCGCGCAGGCCGGGCTGCCCGCTACGGCGATGGCTGGACGCGAGGCAGGCTAACGGCCTATGGCCTGCGCCATGCCGCCCGTTCTCTCGCCAGAGCCTGAAACCCTGCTGACCCGTGCCTGGCCAGACTATGCCCTGTTGGACAGTGGCGACGGACGCAAGCTTGAACGATACGGCTCCCACACGGTTGTCAGACCAGAACCCCAGTGCTGGTGGAGGCCGCGCGATGCGACGGCTTTCGAAAGACCGGACGCTGTTTTCGATCCGGACGACGAAGACGAAGCCGGTCGCTGGCGCTTTTCCGGACGGTCGATTGAATCCTTCCCGCTGGCCTGGCGAGATGTGCGGTTTACCGGTCGGTTCACGCCCTTTCGACACCTCGCCTTCTTCCCGGAGCAAGCGGCAAACTGGGATTGGCTCGACCAACGCATCCAGCAGCTGCAGCGTCCAAAGGTGCTCAATCTCTTCGGTTACACGGGAGTGGCCAGTCTGGCCTGCGCCGCTGCCGGGGCGGACGTCACTCATGTCGACGCCTCCAAGAAGTCGGTCGCGTGGGCGCGAGAGAATGCGGAACTGTCCGGGCTGGCAGACCACCCCATCCGGTGGATCGTTGAAGATGCGCGCAAGTACGTGGCCCGCGAAGTCCGGCGAGGATCGCGGTATCAGGGCATCATCCTCGATCCGCCGAAATACGGCCGAGGTCCGACAGGCGAGGTGTGGCGGCTGTTCGAAGACCTGCCGGGACTGCTCAAGGACTGCGCCGCCCTGCTCTCTGACGACGCCGACTTCCTGTTGCTGAATGCCTATGCCGCACGCATCTCAGGCCTGTCACTGGCTCACCTGATGGCTGAAGCGACGCGCACCCGTTCGGGACGGATCGATTGGGGCGAGTTGGCTCTGGCAGAAGATGGACCCGATGCCCGCGCCATCGGTCTCAGTTTCTTTGCCCGCTGGACAGCATGAGCGACGGTCGTGTGATCACCTCCCTTACGAACGAAACGGTCAAGGCCGTGCGGGCGCTTCACATGCGCAAGGAGCGAGAGGCGACCGGCCTGTTCCTCGCGGAGGGGTTGAAGTTCGTCGGTGAGGCGCTTGATCAAGGCCGGAGCCCAAGGCTCTTGCTCGTGGGACTGGACGCCCGTCCTCATCCCCTTCTGGAGCGGGCCAAGATCGCGACGGTCAAGGGGGGCGGCGAGGTCGTGACCGTAACCCACCCGATCCTAGAAAAGGTCAGCCGCAAGGAGAACCCCCAGACTGTGCTTGGCGTGTTCGAGCAGGTCTACACGTCGCTGGACGCACTGAAGCCCGAAAGCGCTCCATGCTGGATCGCGCTCGAACAGGTCCGCGATCCCGGCAATCTTGGAACGATCATTCGCACAGCCGACAGCGCCGGATGCGGCGGGGTCATCCTGATTGGCGACAGTGTGGATCCCTTCTCGGTCGAAGCTGTCCGGGCGACGATGGGGTCGGTGTTCGCCGTCTCGATCACGCGAACGACGCCAGAGGCATTTCTCGCTTGGCGTTGTGATTGGCGGGGCTCGGTCGTTGGCACCCGCCTTGACGCCACCGTCGACTACCGTGATGCGACCTATACCCGCCCCTGTCTTGTGCTTGTGGGCAACGAGCAGGCAGGCCTCACCGACGCGCTGGCCGCCGCCTGCGACGTCAACGTGAAGATTCCGATGCGCGGCCGCGCCGATAGCCTGAACCTCGCCGTGGCAACGGGGATCATGGCCTATGCTGTGACTGACGGAATCTAGTCGATCGGGGCCGCCAGCGTGGCCTTGTGCCGCTTCTTGACCATGGCAGTCTCAAATCTCCTTACCGCCTCGGTCTCCAGAAACTCGGCAGTGAACGCGTTATACTCGTCCATGTCGTGCACCACCACGACAAGCAGAACGTCGAATGGACCGGCGATATCGAAGTACAGTTGAACGGCCGGACTGACGGCCAAGCGTCGTCGTAAACCAGCTGTTTCATGGGGGATGTGGCGTTCCAACTGCACATGGACGACAGCCGTAAGTAGCCCCCCAAGGACCGATTCAGACAGCACCGAAACGTCTGCGGCGATGGCCCCTGAAGCCCGAAGAGCTCGCAGGCGGCGTGCGATCGCCGACGGAGAAAGGTGAACCTGTTCAGCGAGGCGTTCAGCCGTCTGGAGGTTGTCGCGCTGCAGGCTCGCGAGTAACCGCCGATCAATCAAATCCATCATGCCGTCCCATCCTGGTGCCAAATTCTGGCATCGCACCGTCGACCTTTGCGCGAAACGCTCGCAGTGCCCAAGCCATAAACAGGCCGAAAACGGAGTTCCTTCGATGCATCGCGCCTTTTGTCTCGCCACGCTAATGCTGACTGCAACGCAGGCCGCAGCCACTCCGCCACAGGCCACCGAGCAGGTGGCTCGCCCCGACGCTGCCGCTCTCGTAGCCGAAATCAGGCGCATCATCGCCGAGCGCTATGTACTTCCGGAACGCCGACCAGCGCTGGACGCCGTTCTGGCAGAAGGTTTGGCGACCGCGCGCTACGCGACCCCTGACCCGGTCCAATTGGCGGAAAGGATCAACGCAGATCTCGCGCGCGTTGGACAGGACAAGCATCTCGGCCTGCGCCTTGACCAATCGGCAGGGACCCCGGGGCCGCGACGCCCCGGGCCGTTCGATCCCGCCGCCTTCGCGCGCCAGATCAGCCAGATGAACCACGGAGTGCGCGAGTTGCGCGTCCTGCCAGGAAATGTCCGGGTCATGACGTATGACGGCTTTCACCACACCGGGCCGGAAAGCGATCAGGCCATTGACGCGGCTCTGAGCTTTCTGTCTGGCGGTGACGCGGTGATCATCGATCTGCGCGCCAACGGCGGCGGAAGCGTCGCCGCAGTCCAGCGCCTCATCAGCGGATTCCTGCCGCCCGAAACGCCGTTGGCCACCTTCCACATGGGCGGCGAGCCCGTGGAAACAGTCAACGCTCTTGGCGCAGGCGTCGTGCCGCGGATTATGGATCGGCCACTCTACGTTCTGGTCAGCAACACCTCCGCCTCAGCAGCTGAGGAGTTCGTCGGGCACGTTATCGGCTACAGGCTGGGAGAGGTAGTCGGCGAGACCACCGCGGGTGCCGCATTCAACAACGAGATTG
>JADCBH010000061.1 GCA_020253595.1 Brevundimonas sp. | reverse complement strand
CTACGCTCCGGACGCTCGCCAAGGCGGAAGGGGCCGACCCGAACGGGTGCCCGGAGATCATTCACTTCACCAATGGCCTGTCAGAGGCCGCCGGTGCCGCGTTCGATGCCGTCTTCTCCAGCCATGCGATCGAGCATCAGCCAGACCTGATCAGCCACCTCCAGCAGGTCGCGGACGCCCTCCGACCCGGGGGGATGTACTGGATCATGTGTCCGGACAAGCGCTTCTGCTTCGACCATAAGCGCACAGCCTCAACGATAGCGGACGTGCTGGATGCGCGGGGACGGACGCGCAACACGCGCCGAAACGTGATCGACCAAGTGGTGCTGAGCGATCACAACGATGCTGTCCGCCACTGGCGCGGCGATCACGATGACGTCTCGGCTCTGGAGCGCGAGCGTTTGGCCTGGGCCATCCAGCACATCGAGGAGAAGGGTGACGCCTATATCGACGTTCACGCCTGGCATCTGACCCCCGCCGTCTTCCGTCGCATCCTCGCGACGCTGGCAGACCTGGAACTGAGCCCGTTCAAGCGCTTTCGAGTGTACGACACACCGTTGAACCGCAACGAATTCATGGCTGTGCTGGGGCGCGATGACTGACGCTATCGTCTGGCCAGAGACATGGATCGCTGCGGAGCTGCGAGCCCGGTACGCGGATCTCGGTAGTCTGGATGACGCAGCGCTGGCTCGCCACTACGAGGACTTCGGACGCCGTGAAGGCCGGATCGCCTCGCCGGCCGCCCAACGGGAAGGGTTGATCGCACTCGTTCCGGCTGATGCCTCGATCCTGGAGATCGGGCCTTTTTGTCAGCCCGTGCTGACCGGGCCGAATGTCCGGTATCTGGATGTCCTCGATGCGGCGAGTCTGCGGGCACGGGGGGAGGCGATCGGGATCGACACCAGCCGGACCCCGGAAACCATCCACTTCACGAACGGCCTGGGGGCCGCCGCCGGGCAAGGCTTCGACATCCTGTTCAGCAGCCACAATCTGGAGCACCAGCCGGATCTGATCGGCCACCTGAAGGAGGCTGCTGCGGCCCTGGCCCTAGGCGGTGTTTATGTGCTGATCGTGCCGGATCGTCGCTACTGCTTCGATCACTTCCTGCCGGACCTGACGGTCGCTCGGGTTCTGGATGCCCATCTGGAGGCAAGGACGGTCCACACGGCGCAATCGGTGATCGAGCATCGCGCCTTCACCTGCCACAACGATACCCTGCGCCATTGGCACGGCGATCACGGACCCGAGCCGGACGGCATGGACGGGCGCATCGACTACGCCCTGAACGAGCTGAAGGCCGCCAATGGGGGCTATGTCGACGTGCACGCCTGGCAGTTCACGCCGCAGTCGTTTGAAAGTGTCATGACGACCCTGAACCGACTTGGCTGGTCGCCCTTCCGGCCCCTTCGGGTGTATGACACCGCCTATGGCCGAAACGAGTTCACCGCCGTGCTGACGCTGGATGCTGCCGCATGACCGAGCAGAGGCCCGGCTGGCTTCAACGTCGGTCCGCAGGGGCCGTCGATGCCGATCCAAATGCGCGCGCCGGTCGCCTGATCGCCCAGGCCGATCAGGCACGCGATGCCGGCGACTGGGCTTCGGCCGCGCGTCTCTACGCCGAGGGACTGAAGATCGAACCGGGGCAGCCGGCGATCCGGGTGCAGCTGGGCCACGCCCTCAAGGAGTCGGGACAACTCGCCGAGGCCGAAGCCGCCTACCGTCAGGCGGCCGAGGAGATGCCCGACGACGCCGACGCCAGGCTGCAACTCGGCCACGCGCTGAAGCTTCTGGGCCAGACGGAAGCCGCGATCCGCAGCTTCTCACGCGCGCTGGAGATCGACCCGGACCTGGCTTCTGCGCGCGATGAACTGATCCTGTTGGGTGCGCGGGGCGAGCTTCCAGGCGTCAGGGACGGGCGCATCGCGGCGGCCCACCGCCTGGCCCGCCTGTCCGACGACGTCCGGAGCGCCATGACGAACGCGAGGGACGTCGCCGACCAGGCGATCTTTCCGCCTGAGGCCCATGACGCCTTCCGTCGTCGCTTTCCCATCGCCCCGCCTCCAACGGCCAGCGTCTCCCACATCACGGTTCGCATCGACGCGGCGCAGGCCACGCCGTCGCTGCTCAGGGCCACGCTGACCAGCCTGCTCGATCAACGGCATGCCGCCTTCACCGCTGTCGTCATCGGCGCGGACGAAACCGTCGCCGCCCATCCCGTGGCCAGCCTCGACTTAGATCAAGGTCGCATCCGCTTTGGTGATGGCAATCTGGCGGATGGTGGCCTGACCCTGCAACTGACAGCGGGCACCATCCTGGATCCAGAAGCCCTGGGCTGGCTGGTCTTCGCATTGGAGCGGACCGGGGCCGGGGCGGTCTATGCCGATCACGACCGTTACGATCCCGACTGGCGGCACGGGCTGATTCGCCATTCTCCGGCGCTGCAGCCGATGGCCGATGCGCTGGACCTGGCCACGAATCCGGACCCTCCGGCCGTGGTCCTGACCAAGGGAAGTGGAACGGACGCGCGCGAGGCCCTGGAACAGGCTCTGGCCGTCGGTCCTGTGGCCCACCTGCCCCGACTGCTGTCCAGCCTGCCGTCAGATTCAGGGACTGACATTGAACCGACGCCGGTCGCGCCCGGACCCGCCCTGCCCGGTCGCATTCTCGTCGTCATCCCCACGCGCGACGAGGTCGAGATGTTGGGGCGCGCGGTGCGGAGCCTGCGCAACGAGGCAGCCGAGCCCGACCAGATCGACATCCTGATCCTGGACAACCGCAGTCGCGAGCCCGGTGCAGCCCGGGCGCTGGCCGAACTTGATGCCCTGCCCGGCGTCCGGGTCCAGACGCACGACGAACCGTTCAACTGGTCGCGGTGCAACAACCTGGGCGTGGCCGGGTCGGACGCCGCGATCCTGGTCTTTGCCAACAACGACATCGAGATGCTGACCCGAGGCTGGGACGCGCGACTGCGCGGCTGGCTTGGCCACGACGGCGTCGGTGCCGTGGGCGCGCGGCTGCTCTATCCAGACGGCGGGTTGCAGCATGGCGGCATCCTGTTCGGAGGCTGGCAGAACCGGCCCTCGCATGACGGATTGTGGCAGCCGGGACGCGAGGGTGGACCGCTGAACCGGTGGCGGCGATCCCGACCGGTCGCAGCGGTGACCGGTGCCTTTCTGGCCTGCCGTCGGGAGACGTTCGCAGCCGTCGGCGGCTTCGACGAGCGGTTCGCCATCGCCTACAACGATATCGACTTCTGCCTGAAGATCCGCCAGCGCGGAGCGCGGGTGATCTTCGCCGCAGACATCGAGGCGATCCACCACGAATCTCGCACGCGCGGCCACAACGACAACCCGGAGAAAGTCGCCTGGGATGACGCGGAACTGGCCGACATGCATCGCCGCTGGGGCGAATGGCTGTTCCGCGATCCGGGCTACAATCCGCAGTGGGCTCCGGAGGTGAACCGTCCCTACGACGGCCTTCGCGACCTTGGTCTCAGCCGGGTTCTGGCCCATCTGGACGCGAGCGCCCGGGGAAGCCCCTGGGCCATCCCCGCCGAGCCGCACGCCGAGGTTTGACCTTCCTTCGGCGTCATGCCACCTGACCGCGCAGCCTGAACGACGCGAGGGTGTCGGCGGGGGGAGTTGTCTTCATGGCGGGATCGAAAGCAACGGCGGAGGCGATCCGGGCGCACCTGCCCATGGACGAACGCCTTGAGCAGCCGCGCCAACTGAACGCCCTGCTTCGGCACATGGGGCAGTGGCGAAGTTCGGTGCTCGGCAACACCTACTTCCGTCACCATGGACTGACCATCTATGCCGGGGTCTTCAAGGGCATGGAGTATCTGGATCACTCCACCGAGGGCTGCCTCCTGCCGCGACTACTGGGTTGCTACGAACAGGAGTTGCATGATGATCTGCGAACCTTCGCTGATGAAGGCCTCGACGCCATCGTCGATATCGGCTGTGCCGAGGGATACTACGCCGTAGGTCTGGCGCGCCTGATGCCGGAGGTCACCGTCCACGCCTACGACACCGAGGCACGCGCGCGGCAAAGCTGCCTGGCCCTGGCCGAGAAGAACGGGGTCAGCGACCGAATCCAGATCGGTGAAACATTCTCCGGCGACATGTTCGAGGCGTTCACCGATCGTCGCACCCTGGTCATGATCGATACAGAAGGGTTCGAGGAGCAACTGATGCGCCCCGACGAGTGGCCCGCACTGGCAAAGCTCGCGGTCGTGATGGAGACCCATCCGGACAAGCATCCCGACATCGTGACGACCATGCACCAGCGATTCTCGGCGACCCATGACATCCAGGTGCGCAGGACGGCTCTACGCGTCTCGGACCTGCCCGAATGGCTGCTCGCGTTGCCGCAGCTGGATCAGCTGATCGCCACATGGGAGTTCCGGGCGACCCAGACGCCCTGGTTCGTCATGCGCCCCAAGGACTGGAGCACTGCGGCTTGAGCGGTCCGAACTTCGCCCTCTATTACGCCGGGGACGCCTATTCGACGGCGGCCAAGATCATGGGCCGTCAGAGCGCTGGCAAGGCCCTGATGAAGGGCGTCGCCCGGCGCTGGCCGGATGGCGAGATCCATGGCTTCGGCCCGAACCGGGCGGCCGGCAAGACCATGGCTCAACAGCTCAAGCGCGATGGGCATGAAGGCCTCGTGCGATGGCGACCCGTGCCGGGGGACGCGGTTCTGGAGCAGGTCGGCGCGGTCTATTATCCAGCCCCCGTCACTCAGGATCTGGCGCATATCAGGAACACGCGCGGCCCCACCGCCTACAGCCTGTTCGGCGTGACCCACACCCTGTCGTCGGAAGCCGGCATGGACAGCCTATCAAAGCTGGTGCTCGCCCCTTTCCAGGCGTGGGATGGCCTGATCTGCACTTCCAGCGTGGCCCTGTCGGTCGCACATCGCCTGCAGGCCGAAATGCGCGAGTGGCAGATCGAACATGTCGGAGCGACCCGCTTCAACACGCCTTCGATGAAGATCATCCCCCTGGGGGTCGACGCACCCGCCTGCGCTCGGACCCCGGCCCAGATCGAAGAGGCCCGCACCGCGCTTGGCATTAAGGCTGATGAGGTCGCCTTCCTCTTTGCCGGTCGGCTGATCTTCCACGCCAAGGCCAATCCCGCCGTCTACTACCGCGCCGTCGAGGCGGCTCAGGCGCGCGTGGCACACCCCATCGTTTGCATCGAAGCCGGTGTCTTCCCCAATGACAGCGTGGCCGACGGCTATCGGCGGGCCCGCGCTGACCTGGCCCCGTCCATCCGCTTCATCGAGGTCGATGGTGCGGACAGCGTCGCCTATGATCGCGCCTGGAAGGCTGCGGATGTCTTCACAAGCCTCTCTGACAATATCCAGGAAACCTTCGGCCTGACGCCGGTGGAGGCCATGGCGGCGGGGCTGCCCAATCTGGTCAGTGACTGGAACGGCTACAAGGACACGGTCCGCGACGGGATCGACGGGTTACGCATTCCAACCCTCGCCCCGGGGCCGCGATCGGGTGCGGGATCCGACCTGGCTCAGCGCCACGCGACGGGCGCTGACAACTACGACTTCTTCATCGGCCGGGCCAGCATGGCGACCGTGGTGGCGTTCGAGCCGCTGGTCGAGCGCATTGTTGAACTGGCGTCCAACCCCGACCTTCGCCGTCGCATGGGCGAGGCGGGACGGGCGCGCGCTGTCGCTGAGTTTGACTGGCCGGTCATTCTGGATCGCTACTGCGACTTCGCCGCCGAGCTGGGTGAGCTGCGACGGGCTGCGGCAACGCTGCGCAAGCGGCCCGCCATACCCTTCCCGATCCGGCCCGACCCCTTCGTTCTGTTCCAGAGCTATCCCACCCATCACGTCGGCGATGACTGGAAGATCGAGGCTGTGCCGCTGGACGACCGAGGTCTGGACCGGTTTCTGGGCCTGCACATGGCCCGCTATGTCATCGATGATCAGGTGCTGCCCGAGGCCACCCTTCGAGCGGTCCACTCAGAGGCGGCCAAGGGCGGCCAGACGGTGGGCAGTCTGCTGAACGGTGTGGGCCGCACGCCGGCCAGCTGGAAGGCGCTGATGTGGCTGATGAAGCTCGACATCGTGCGGGCCGCTCCTTGACCTTGCACCTCTCGCCCGAGGTCCAGGAGAAGGTTCGCGATGCCTTCGATGGCGACTTCTACCTCGCCGCCAACAAGGATGTGCGCGAGGCCGGGATCGACCCCTTCCTGCATTTCCTCACCTATGGGGCCGAGGAAGGTCGAGATCCGCGACCTGACTTCTCCATGAAGCGCTACCTGGCCCTGCACCTCGATGTCAGCGAGGCGGGTATTGATCCCTTCGTTCACTGGGTGACAGACGGCCTTGCCGAGGGCCGGGCGACCGACCACGGGCTGGGCTATCAGTATGAAGTCCTGTGGGCGGAGAAGCCGCTGGAAGAACGACTGCGATCCCTGCGGCTGGCCCAGCCGGACCAAACTCCGGATCCGCCAGGTCGTCTGGAAGATGCGCTCCGGACGGTGCGCGAAGGGCGCGGCGTCCACATCACCGTTGGACACGACGACTTCAGCCGCGGCGTCGGCGGCGTGCAGCTCTGTATTCGGCTGGAAGCCGAAGCCCAGGCGAAAAAGGGCCTTTCGCACATCCATCTGTTCCCCAGCGCCTCCGGGGTGGTCATCGACATCGAGCGCGAGCAGCCGACGCTGGGCGTCGTGGTCGATGGCGTCTTCGCCGGCCATCACGATCACGCTGCGGTGGCGGCGATCCTGGGGTCCGCCACGACCGGCCGGAGCACTGTCTTCGCCATCCATAGCCTGATCGGACATGCGGTCGAGCCGCTGTCAGATCTGCTGGCCTCACTCGGGATG
>JADCBH010000060.1 GCA_020253595.1 Brevundimonas sp. | reverse complement strand
TGATCGTCTCGGCCCGCAGCCAGAGCCTGGTGTTCCGCGATCTGGACGCCGCGTGATCCGGAGCGTGGCGTGAGCGGCTGGGACGCCTTTCGCCGACGGCTGGACCTGTCTGCTCCCGTCGCCTGGCTGGGACGCCGGACCTCGACCCAGCTGGCCTCGGCCCTGGCGATTCTTGCTGCTGTGGCGCTGTCGGGATCGCTTCTGATTACCGGTCGGGCGGCTCAACTGGATCAACGTCAGCAGGCTGCGCTGGCGGCCCTGGCGGATTTCGGAGCCATCGCCACCAAGCTTCCGCCCGATGTCGCCATGGACGCCGCCTCCATGACCGAGGCGGACGCGGCCTATATCTCTGCTCTTCTCGCCGCTTTTCAGGATGGACCCAGCCGCGAGGCGACCACGCTGGAGGAGACCTGTCGCACCGGGCGCGGCGGGGCCGGTGTTCGCCTGATCCGGGCCCCTGTGGGCAAGCCCGCGGGGCTGACGGCGCTGGAGACCGTTCGGGCACGGCGGCTGAGCAACCTGGGTCCCGATGTCTATCTGGTGCGACTGGGTCCCGGCGACCTGTGTCTGAACCGGGAGGTCGAGGCGGTCATTGTCCGGCGTCCGGTAGGAGCTCTGGAAGTCACCGTCGGCCGGGTCGTGGATCCGGCGGGTTCGGCCTGGCGCTGGGCGGTCCTGTCAGTCTTCGCGGTCGGAGTCTTGATCCTGGTCTCGGGTCTCACGGCGGCGACGTTTGCCCGGCGTCGTCTGACCAGCGCCCTGGCCAAGGTCAGCAAGGCGCTGGACCGGGCCGCGCTCGGCGACTTCTCCGTCCGTGCACCCGACGTCTCGGTGGCCCCTGAACTGACCGAGCTCTCGGGGCAGGTGAACCGCACACTGGACCGGCTGGATGAACTCCTGACCTGGCTGAGGGATTCTGCCGACCAGCTGGCTCACGACTTCCGCACGCCCCTCGCGCGTGCCACCGCCCGGCTCGACAAGCTGGCGTCGACCGACGACGCGCGTACGCGGGCCCGGCTGATCCGTGAGGCCCGGCAGGACCTGGCCGACATTTCCCGTGCCATGACCGAGGCCATGGCCCTGCGCGACGGCGAGGCCTGGTCGTTCGAGAGCGTGCGTCTGGACACGCTCGCGGAGGCTGCCGTCGAGCTCTATCAGCCGATCGCCGAGGAACGCGGCGTTACCCTGAGCGCCGAGGTCGAGCCCGTGGCTGTCCTGGGCGTGCGGTCGCTCCTGCAGCGCGCCGTCGCCAATCTGGTCGACAATGCTGTGAAGTTCTCACCGGATGGCGGGGCGGTGGTCATCCGCGCGCGCCCGACCGAGGACGGTCCGATCCTCAGCGTCTCCGACCAGGGACCCGGCATGGGCAAGGCCGAAGTCAGCCCCGACAGCCACGGGATGGGCCTGGCGTTCGCGCGCGCGAGCCTTCGGCGCCACGGGGGCAGGATGACGATTGATGACGCGAAGCCGGGGACCATCGTCACGGCGCACTTCACGCGATAGGCTTCTGCAAAGACATCGAGGGGACCCCTGTGAACCGCATCCGTTTTCTGGCGACAACCGCAATCGTTCTGGTCATGGCCGGGGCCGCTTCGGCGCAGACCGCCCCGTCGCCTGAGTTTCCCCTGCCCTATGACAGTCAGCGCGGGGTCTTCAGCTTCGCGACCGGCCTGGAGCGGTCCCTGGCGGCCGTTGTGCGCGTGACCACGCTCGGGGTTTCCACGGGTCCCTCGCGCGACGGCAATGAACCTACGGCCGTCTCGGGCGGGTCGGGCGTCATCATCGACGCCGAGGCGGGCATCATCGTCACCAACAACCATGTCGTCGAAGGCGGCCAGAAGTTCCGCGTGGATCTGGCCGACGGCCGCCTGCTGGACGCTGAGTTGATCGGGGCCGACCTGGCCACGGACCTCGCGGTGCTCCGCATCACGGCTGGTGGCCTCTCGGAAGTCGAGACGGTCGATTCCGACACCCTGCGCACCGGCGACCTAGCGTTCGCCGTCGGCTATCCCCTGGGCCTGGACCAGACCCTGACCATGGGCGTCATCTCCGGCCTCGGACGCTCGGGTATGGGCGACGCGGTCGAGGACTACATCCAGACCGATGCGGCGGTGAACTCGGGCAACTCGGGCGGGCCGCTGCTGGACAGCCGTGGACGCCTGATCGGCATCAACACCTCCATCCTGTCGGGTGATTTCTCCGGCGGCAACGACGGCATCGCCTTCGCTGTGCCGACGCGGATCATGATGTTCGTGGTCGAGCAGCTGCGGGCCAACGGCGTGGTGTCGCGCGGCGGGATCGGCGCGACGCTGGGCTCCCTGACCGCCGAACGCGCGGTCGAGCTGGGTCTGGGCTTCGTGCGCGGCGCGATCGTCGAGGATGTGGTGCCCGGCTCTCCGGCCGAACGCGCCGGCCTGCAGCGTGGCGATGTCATCACCCGCATCCAGAACCGTCCGGTCGCCAATGCCGGATCGGTCCAGGCGGTCGTCGGCATCGCGCCTCCCGGTACGGCGCTGACGCTGGTCTATCTGCGGGCTGGGGCCGAGGCTTCGGCGACGCTCAATGTCGAGATCACCGAGCCCGGCGGTGTCCAGATCGGCACCAGCGCCGTTCAGGCCTTTGGGGCCAGCTTCGCCCAGACACCCTCCGGTATTCAGGTCCAGGCGGTTGAGGGCGGCTCTGCAGCGGCGGCGGCGGATCTGCGCGCAGGCGACATCGTCACCGAGGTCGGCGGTCGTGCGGTCAGCTCTCTGGCCGACTTCGGCGCCCGGCTGGGTGGACGGGGTGACGCCGTTCTGACGGTCGCCCGCACCGATGGCGAGGCCGAGGTCCGGATCCGGCGGTAATCCCGATCAGGCCGGATCGCCCGCCGCGCCTGCGGGACTGAGCTTCCAGCGAATCTTGGTCTCCGCGTCCGTGCGGGCCGATCCCCGAACAACGACCTGAAGGGACCGCCGCGTCAGGCCGTCCTCGACATGGACCGACGGCTCGATGGCCACGTCAGGGCCATCGGTGCGGAACCACCAGCCCCGGCCGGAGTGTCCGCGTAGCAGGATCGAGCGGCGGTCTCTCGCCAGTGAAGCCTGCGCGCCCGGCTCGAGGTGGAAGCGCACAGCATAGGGGGCCGCGATCTGACGGACCTGACCGCGATGCTCCGGGCACGGATGAAGCCGCTCCTCCGCTCTCAACTCGTCCAGCCGCTGGTCCAGATAGAGCC
>JADCBH010000006.1 GCA_020253595.1 Brevundimonas sp. | reverse complement strand
CTTCCCGGCCGACCGCATACCGGTGCGCCACCTGGGCAAGGGGGTCTATTTCCGACTGACTGGAAAGGCACCGTTCGAACGGCTGATCTATCCGCCGCCGATCCCCGGCGCGCTCGGTACCCACTATCGCAAGGATCTGGGCGGTCAGGCCGTGTTCGGGCCGGACCTGACCTATGTCGACAACGAGGACTATTCCGTCGATCCGGCCAAGGCGGATGAGTTCGCCCGTTATATCCGCCGCTTCTGGCCGGGCCTTCCCGACGGCGCCCTGACGCCCGACTACGCCGGCATCCGGCCGAAACTGCACGGCCACGGCGAGTCCCAACCGGACTTCCGGCTCGACGGTCCCGAGGCGCACCGGCTGCCGGGTCTGATCGCCCTGTTCGGCATCGAAAGTCCCGGACTGACGAGTTCACTTGCTATCGGGGAAGCGGTTACAGAGAGGCTCGTGCATGGATGAGGTGATCTTTCGCGAAGCGACCGCGGCAGATGTGCCGATGATCCAGCCCCTGGTGCACAACGCCTATCGCGGAGACCGGGCCCGTCTGGGCTGGACCCATGAGGCGGACCTGCTGGAAGCCCAAAGGGTCGACGAGGACCAGCTGGCCGCATCGATTGACGATCCCGCCCAGGTCATCGTGCTAGCCCAACAGGCCGGCGTGCTGATCGGTTGCGTTCTGGTGGCCGACAAGGGGCGCTCTTTGGCCTATCTCGGCATGCTGACAGTGGACGCGACGGTTCAGGCCCGCGGCCTGGGACGTCGGCTGATTGACCGGGCCGAGGCCCTCGCCCGCGACCGGTTCGGCGCGACACGCATGGAGATGACGGTGATCGTTCAGCGGACCGAGCTGATCGAATGGTATGAGCGCAGGGGCTATCACCAGACCGGTGACCGGCGTCCCTTTCCAGCCTCAGACCCGCGTTTCGGCGTGCCGCTGCGCAGCGATCTGGAGTTCGTCGTCATGGAGCGGTCGCTGGCGTGACGACCATCCGGACCGAGCGGCTGCTTCTGCGCCATGCGAGGCTGGACGACGTCGAGCCCCTGCACGTCGTGCTCTCGAACCCTGTCGCGATGCGTTGGTGGTCGTCCATACCGCACGACTCCCTCGCCGAAACGAAGGCCTGGGTCGAGGCCATGATGGAAGGCAACGCGGCCGGCGCTCCGGACTTCGTCGTCGAATGGAACGGCCGGGTCATCGGCAAGGCCGGGTTCTGGAAGCTGCCCGATGTCGGCTACATCCTGCACCCGGATGCCTGGGGCAAGGGGCTGGCGCGCGAAGCGGTCGGGGCCGCCATTGACCACGTCTTTGTCGAGGGTCTGACCGACATCGTCACTGCTGACGTTGACCCGGAGAACACTGCTTCCATTCACCTGCTCGAACGCCTCGGGTTTGTTCGAAACGGTTCTGCAGAGCGGACCTGGAACATCGGCGGCGAGTGGAAGGACAGCGTCTACTACGCGCTCCAGCGTGGCACCAAAGTGGCCCGACTCAGCGTTCGTTCGTGAGGTCCCGACGCCTGATCAGCTTGAGCCACCCGGAGCGACGGCCAGAAGGCCAACAGTCAGACAGGCCCACACGGCTGGCGAAATCAACAGGACCCAGCTTGTTCGCTCCCGCCGCAAGCCGAAGGCAATCCACGCGAGGACAGGCCCCAGAACCACGACCACCGGCATCCCGAAGGCGAAGACAAGGAAGGTGTAGATCACCGGATTGGTCCCGGCGGCGACGACCATCACCGACATCGTCGCCACCGCGAGGGCCGGAACCATCGCGACGATCGCGACAATCGTGCCGACGATCAGTGCGATAAGCAGCAGGCGGCTGCGAGGGGGCTTGGGAGAAGCGACCGCGTTCGTCATCTCGTGATCAGACACCGGCGATCCGCATGCAGCAAGCCTTGTTCGACAGGCCTTGAAATCACCGGGATGATCCGGCATAAGCCCGCGCTCGCTGGCGGCTCATCCCTTGGGCCGCCGCTTTTCGTTTTTCGCGCCATTGCTGGCGCCAGCCTTCAGATCGAGACGGACATGGCCGTTCCCAAGCGCAAAGTATCGCCCTCGCGTCGCAACATGCGCCGCGCCCACGACGCCCTGGGGACCAACCCCTACACCGAGGACAAGGACACGGGCGAACTGCGTCGCTCGCACCACATCGACCTCAAGACCGGGACGTACCGGGGTCGCCAGGTCCTGACGCCCAAGGAAGACTAGGCTTAGGCCAGTCCCAAGGATTGAACGGCGCGCGGGTCTCTCGCGCGCCGTTTTCGTCCGTGGAAGAGGCTGCATTTGATGGTGCGCTGCTGAAGGGTTCGCCTTGCCAGGCCCTTCGTCGGC
The DNA here is from genome assembly GCA_020253595.1 of Brevundimonas sp. Lineage (GTDB taxonomy): Bacteria > Pseudomonadota > Alphaproteobacteria > Caulobacterales > Caulobacteraceae > Brevundimonas. The sequence goes on along the minus strand of JADCBH010000006.1, from coordinate 6,033 downwards.
CAGCCCGGGCAGTTGGCGTTCGGCGGGCGGCAGGCTAAACCGCCGGCCACCCTCCCTTTTCTCGCCAAGGCCCTGCCATGACCGACATCGCCGACATCGTCGCCCGCCAGATTCTGGACAGCCGGGGCAACCCGACGGTCGAGGTGGATGTTGTGCTTGACGACGGCTCCTTTGGTCGCGCGGCGGTACCGTCCGGTGCGTCCACCGGCGCGCACGAAGCTGTCGAGCTGCGCGACGCCGACCCCGTCATGTGGGGCGGCAAGGGCGTTCAGAACGCGGTCGACGCCGTCAACGGCGAGATCTTCGATGCCCTGTCCGGCATGGACGCCGAGGATCAACGCCGCATCGATGAGGCCCTCATCACCCTGGATGGGACCGAGAACAAGGGCCGCCTTGGGGCCAACGCCATCCTCGGCGTGTCGCTCGCCGTGGCCAAAGCCAGCGCTATCTCGGCCGGTTTGCCGCTCTATCGCTACGTCGGCGGGATCAGCGCCCGCGTCCTGCCGACCCCGATGATGAACATCATCAACGGCGGGGCTCACGCCGACAATCCGATCGACATCCAGGAGTTCATGATCCTGCCGACCGGCGCGGAGACCTTCGCGGAGGGACTGCGCATGGGGGCCGAGATCTTCCACGCCCTGAAGAAGCAGCTGAAGGACGCCGGTCATAACACCAACGTCGGCGACGAAGGCGGCTTTGCCCCCAACCTGGCTTCTGCCGAGGAAGCGCTCAGCTTCATCACCCGTGCGGGTCAGGCGGCGGGCTATCTGGCGGGTGAGGACTTCCATCTGGCGCTGGACGTGGCGGCCACCGAGTTCTTCAAGGACGGTGCCTACAACATGACCGGCGAGGGCAAGGTCCTCGGTGCCGACGGCATGGTCGCCTATCTGGCCGACCTGTGCGAACGCTTCCCCATCGTCTCTATCGAGGACGGCTGCTCGGAAGACGACTTCGAAGGCTGGAAACACCTGACCGAGGTGCTGGGCGATCGTATCCAGATCGTCGGTGACGACCTGTTCGTCACCAACCCGGCACGCCTGGCGGCCGGGATCGGTGAGGGTCTGGCGAACTCCATCCTTATCAAGGTCAACCAGATCGGCACCCTGTCGGAGACGCTGGACGCCGTAGATATGGCCCACCGCGCGGGCTACACCGCCGTCATGAGCCATCGCTCGGGTGAGACCGAGGACTCCACGATCGCCGACCTCGCCGTCGCCACCAACTGCGGTCAGATCAAGACGGGTTCGCTGGCACGCTCGGACCGCACGGCCAAGTACAACCAGTTGCTCCGCATCGAGGAGATGCTGGGCGACCAGGCGTCCTACTACGGCGACGGCATGCTGCTGAAATAGGCCTCGGCTACCATTCCTTAGGCATTTCCGGTCACGAACAATCAATCGTGTCCCGCGCTCAGAAGGAGCGTCCGAAGTGCCCGAACGGATGAAACCGTACGCCCTGTCCGCTTTTCTGCTTTTGCTCGTCGTCTATCTCGGCGTTCAGGCCCTGACGGGGGAGCGTGGTCTGCTGTCCGGCTCCACACGAGACGCAAGGCTCGCCGAGAGCGAGGCCCAGCTGGTGTTGTTGCGGGAACAACGTGCGGACCTCGAGGTCCGCGTCCGCTATCTGAAGGCCGACAGCCTGTCGCGGGATCTGCTCGAGGAACGTGCGCGGGTCGTGCTCGGCTTTTCGGACCCTCGTGACTACGTGATCCGGGTCTCGGCGACGTCAGCGCCCGCGCCTGCGACGGCGCGCTCCTGAAATCGTGTTACAGGCCGTACCGGGCGCTTTGCCTTTCGGGAACGAAGGCTGCTACAGCCCCATTCCGTAACGACAAGAAGCTCTGGGTGGATCTGCTCCGCCGCGGGCTCAGACCGGAGACGCCGGATGGCGAGAGCCGCCCAGAAGACCTCTGATTCCAAGGCCTCGGCCAAGATTCCCAACACGCCCGCCGCGACGAAGGACGAACTTCTGTCCTACTACCGCGAAATGGTGCTGATCCGCCGCTTCGAGGAGCGGGCAGGACAGCTTTACGGCATGGGGCTGATCGGCGGTTTCTGCCATCTGTATATCGGTCAGGAGGCCGTCGCTGTTGGCGTCCAGGCCAGCGTGAAGCAGGGCCACGACAAGATCATCACCGGCTACCGCGATCACGGCCACATGCTGGCCGCCGGCATGGACCCCAAGGAAGTCATGGCCGAGCTGACTGGCCGGGCGGGCGGATCGTCCAAGGGCAAGGGCGGGTCGATGCACATGTTCGACGTGCCCACTGGCTTTTATGGCGGACACGGCATCGTCGGGGCGCAGGTGGCGCTTGGCACGGGGCTCGCCTTCGCGGGCAAGTACCGGGGCGATGACTCGGTCGCCTTCGTCTACTTCGGCGACGGCGCGGCCAACCAGGGCCAAGTCTACGAGAGCTTCAACATGGCCCAGCTGTGGAAGCTGCCGGCCATCTACATCATCGAAAACAACCAGTACGCCATGGGCACGAGCATCGAGCGCTCGTCGTCCACGACCGAGCTCTACATGCGCGGGGCCAGCTTCGGCATCCCGGGAGAGCAGGTCGACGGCATGGACGTGCTGGCAGTCCGTGACGCCGTGCGTCGGGCGGTCGACCGCGCCCGGAGCGGGGAGGGGCCCTTCATCCTCGAGGTGAAGACCTACCGCTATCGCGGCCACTCGATGTCGGACCCGGCCAAGTACCGCACCAAGGAGGAGGTTGACGAGGTCAAGAAGACCCGCGACCCCATCGAGCACATCCGCGCCCTGCTGGACGCCGCCAAGGCCACCGAGGACGAGATCAAGGCCATCGACAACGAGATCAAGGCGATCGTGGCCGAGGCCGTCCAGTTCGCTCAGGAGAGCCCCGAGCCGGATCCATCCGAGCTCTATACTGACGTCTATGTGGAGGTTGCTCAGTGACCGACATTCTCATGCCGGCGCTGTCGCCCACGATGGAAGAAGGCACACTGACCAAGTGGCACGTGAAGGCGGGCGACGTGGTCAAGGCGGGCGATGTGATCGCCGAGATCGAGACCGATAAGGCGACCATGGAGGTCGAGGCTGTCGACGAGGGCGAGATTGCTGAAATCCTCGTCGCCGAGGGCTCGGAGGGCGTGAAGGTCAATACGCCCATCGCGAGGATCGCGGGTGAGGGGGTTGGCGCTGCGCCTGCCCCCAAGGCCGCCGCTGACGCCTTAGTGGCCCCGTTGGCCAGCGAGCCCTCGGCGGCCAATCTCACCGCCCCGGTGGCCGCCCCGAAGATCGACCTGCGCGATCCCGAAATTCCGGCCGGGACGACCATGGTCAAGACCACCATTCGCGACGCCCTGCGCGACGCCATGGCCGAGGAAATGCGTCGTGATGAAGCGGTCTTCCTGATCGGCGAGGAAGTCGCCCAGTACCAGGGGGCCTACAAGGTCAGCCGTGAGCTGTTGCAGGAGTTCGGCGACAGGCGCGTGGTCGACACCCCGATCACCGAGCACGGCTTTGCGGGCCTCGGTGTCGGTGCCGCCATGGCCGGGCTGAAGCCGATCGTCGAGTTCATGACGTTCAACTTCGCCATGCAGGCGATCGACCACATCATCAACTCCGCCGCCAAGACGCTCTACATGTCCGGCGGCCAGATCCGGGCCCCGATCGTCTTCCGCGGTCCCAATGGCGCCGCCAGCCGTGTCGCGGCCCAGCACAGCCAGGATTACTCCAGCTGGTACGCGAACATTCCGGGCCTGAAGGTCATCGCGCCCTATGACGCGGCCGATGCCAAGGGCCTGCTTAAGGCCGCGATCCGCGATCCGAACCCCGTCGTCTTCCTTGAGCATGAGATGATGTACGGACTGGAGTTCGATATTCCGGAAGGTGATTACGTCCTGCCCATCGGCAAGGCCAAGGTCCGCCGCGAAGGCACCGACGTCACCATTACCGCCCACAGCCGCATGGTCGGCTTCGCGCTCCAGGCCGCCGAACAACTGGCCGTCGAAGGCATTTCGGTTGAGGTCGTCGATCTTCGCACGCTCCGTCCGCTCGACCACGAGACCATCGTCGAGAGCGTCAAGAAGACCAATCGACTGGTCTCGGCCGAGGAAGGCTGGGGTCCGATGGGCGTCGGTGCCGAAGTTGTGGCGCGTGTGATCGAACACGCCTTCGACTATCTCGACGCACCGCCGTTGCGGGTGCATCAGGAAGACGTGCCGCTACCTTATGCGGCCAACCTGGAAGCGCTGTCGCTGCCAGGAACCGATAAAATCATCAAGGCTGTGAGGGCTGTACTGGCATGACCGAAGAGACCAACCGAACCGAGATCCAGGTCCCCGAGAGCGTTAAGGCCGATTCCAAGGCGATCGAGCTGTTCCGCTTCTGGTGGTCGAACAACGAACCGGTGATGGCGATCAAGCCTGCCTTCGACGACCCGAAGGCCTACGGCCACATGCTGGCCATCGCCGCCCGCAACATCGCCCACGTCTATCACCAGGGCAAAGGCGCCGACGAGGCCGAGACCTACAAGCTTGTCATGGCAGGGCTCAACGAAGCCCTGAAGGGCCCCGGCTTCGAGACGATCGCCGAAGGGAAGGCTCCGAACGCCCAATGACCGACATCCTGATGCCCGCCCTGTCGCCCACGATGGAGGAGGGCGTCCTTGCCAAATGGCACGTCAAGGTCGGCGACACGGTCAAGGCGGGCGACGTGATCGCTGAGATCGAGACCGACAAGGCGACCATGGAGGTCGAGGCTGTCGACGAGGGCGAGATTGCTGAAATCCTCGTCGCCGAGGGCTCCGAAGGCGTGAAGGTCAATACGCTGATCGCCCGGTTGGCCGGGGAAGACGGCACGGCCGCTCCGGCTGCCAGATCTCCCGAAGCGCCGAAGAGCGGCGTATCCAAGCCTGCCGAGTCTGTCGTGCCGGCAGCATCGACGCCCACCGCCGTCGCCTCGACAGGGTCCGGCGAGCGCGTGTTCGCTTCACCCCTTGCCCGCCGGCTCGCAAAGGAGGCCGGGCTTGATCTGAAGTCTATCAAGGGAACCGGTCCGCGCGGCCGCATCGTCCGGTCTGACGTCGACGCCGCCGGCAAGGGGGCTCCGGCCGTGTCAGCCCCCACCGCCGTGTCGTCATCGACCGCCGAGCCGCGCAAGGTCCAGTCCCTGGCCCAGATGGGCATCCCGGACGGCAGCTACGACCTCGTCCCGCTGGACGGCATGCGCAAGGCCATCGCCCGCCGCATGGTCGACAGTTTCCGCGATGTGCCCCATTTCCCCCTGACTATCGACTGCGAGATCGATGGCCTGTTGGCAGCGCGCGCCAGGGTCAACGCATTGCTGGACCCCCAGGGCATCAAGGTTTCGGTCAACGACTTCGTCATCAAGGCATCGGCCATGGCGCTCAAGGCCGTCCCGGAGGCCAACGCCAGCTATTCGCCTGAAGGCCTGGCCATGCACCATCATGCCGACATCGCTATGGCCGTCGCCATCGAGGGCGGCCTGATCACGCCGATTATCAGGAAGGCCGAAACCAAATCCCTGTCGCAGATCGCTTCCGAGGCCAAGGATCTGGCCAAGCGGGCGCGCGACCGCAAGCTGAAGCCCGAGGAGTTCCAGGGCGGGACGTTCAGTGTCTCCAACCTGGGCATGTTCGGCATCAAGGCCTTCGCCTCGATCATCAATGAGCCGCAGGGCGCGATCATGAGCGTCGGCGCGGGCGAACAACGGCCCGTGGTCAGGAATGGACAGCTGGCGGTGGCGACTGTGATGACCGTCACCCTGACCTGTGATCACCGCGTGGTCGACGGCGCGACGGGTGCCCGGTTCCTGCAGGCCTTCAAGCCGCTGATCGAAGACCCCGTCACGATGCTGGCCTGAGCGGCCATGGCGACGGTCTTCGACTTCATTGCGACTGGCATCGACGGAACCGAGATCCCGCTCGACCGGTTTCGCGGTCAGGCCCTGCTGATCGTCAACACCGCCTCGCGCTGCGGCTACACCGGCCAGTACTCCGGTCTTGGGGCGCTGCATGAGGCCTACGGGGACAAGCCGTTCCAG
>JADCBH010000059.1 GCA_020253595.1 Brevundimonas sp. | reverse complement strand
GCTGATCAAGGCCGACGTCAAAGAGCACCTGGAGGCCGAGAACGCCTATCGCGAAGCCATGCTGACTTCGACCCTGCCCCTGCAGGAACAGATGTTCGAGGAGATGCGCGGGCGCATCAAGGAAGACGACAGCTCCGTGCCCCGGCCCGATGGCCCGTGGGAATACTACACCCGCTTCAACACCGGCGATCAGCATCCGCTCTATTGCCGGCGGCCCCGTGGCGGTGGCACCGAGACTATCCTGCTGGACGCCAATCAGCTGGCCGAAGGCAAGGCCTATTCCGACATCTCCTACGTCGAGCACAGCCCCGACCACACCCTGTACGCTTACTCCGAGGACGCCCAGGGCTCCGAGGTGCACCAGATCTATATCCGCGACCTGGTGACCGGAGAGGTGCTGCCGGATCCGATCCAGTCGGCCTATGGGGGTTTTGCTTTCTCGCCGTGCAGCCGCTGGATCTTCTGGACCAACCGCAATGAGAACGGACGGCCCGACAAGATCTTCCGGCGCCCGGCGCGCGGCGGCGAGACGACCCTTGTCTATGAAGAGACCGACGAGGGCATGTTCATCGGGGTGGGCCGCAGCTCCGACGACGCCTTCATCCTGATCAGCGCCGAAAACCAGGAGACGTCCGAGGCCCGCTATATCCCGGGCGACGGGCCCACCTCGGAACCGCAGATCATCGCCGAACGCATCGTCGGCCAACGCTATGACGTCGACCATTGGGGTGACCGCTGGGTCATCCGGACGAACGCCGATGACTCGATCGACTTCAAGATTGTTGAGGCACCCACAGCGTCGCCGGACCGCAGCTCCTGGACCGATCTGGTGGCGCACAGCCCGGGCCGATTCATCGAGGGCATTGCCCTGGTGAAGGACTTCATCGCCCGCCAGGAACGCGCCGACGCCAACACGAAGATCGTCATCCGCGACCGCGCCGGCACCGAGCACGAGATCGCCGTCGACGAGCCGGCCTATGCGCTGTCGCTCGCAGGGGCATCGGAGTTCGAGACGACGACGATGCGCTATGGCTACAACTCTCCGTCCACGCCGACGTCGACCTATGACTACGACCTGGCCACACGCGAGCGGACGCTCCGGAAGGTGCAGGAGGTCCCGTCAGGGCACGATCCGGCCGACTATGTGGTCGAGCGGCTGAACGCTCCGGCCGAGGACGGGCAACTGGTGCCGGTGACGGTGCTTCGACGGCGCACCACGCCGGTCGACGGTTCGGCTCCGCTGCTGCTTTACGGCTACGGCTCCTACGGCATTCCCATGGCGGCGAGCTTCTCGACCGGGCGGCTGTCGCTGGTGGATCGCGGCTGGATCTATGCCATCGCCCATATCCGGGGCGGGTCGGACAAGGGCTGGGGCTGGTTCCTCGACGGTCGCAAGTTCAAGAAGAAGAACACCTTCACCGACTTCACCGCCGCCGCCGATCACTTGATCGCCCGCAACTATGCCCGGGCCGGGAAGATCGTGGCCCAGGGCGGGTCGGCCGGGGGCCTGCTGATGGGGGCGGTGGCCAACATGCGGCCCGAGCTCTGGGCCGGGATCATCGGCCAGGTGCCGTTCGTGGACGTGATCAACACCATGTCGGACACCAGCCTGCCGCTGACGCCGCCCGAGTGGCCGGAGTGGGGCAATCCGCTGGAGGACCCCGAGGCCTACGACTACATGATGAGCTACAGCCCCTATGACCAGGTAGCGCCACGCGCCTATCCGGCCATCCTGGCGACCGGCGGCCTGTCCGATCCGCGTGTGACCTACTGGGAGCCGCAGAAGTGGGTCGCCAAGCTGCGTCCGGCGACGACGTCGGGCAATCCGGTCCTGCTGAAGATCAACATGGAGGCTGGACACGGCGGGTCCTCGGGGCGGTTCGACTATCTGAAGGAGGTCGCACACGACTTTGCCTTCGCGGTCTGGGCCGTGGAGCGGGGTTGGGAGCGGGCGTGATCCGCGACGCCATCGAAGGCGACCTGCCGGCGATCACCGCGCTGTATGGGCGTGAGGTCCTGGGAGGCACCGCGACCTTCGAGCTGGAGCCGCCGTCTTTGAGCGAGATGACGGCCCGGCGTGCGGCGGTCCTCGACAAGGGACTGCCGTGGCTGGTCGCCGAGGTCGATGGGGCCTTCGCCGGCTATGCCTATGCCTCACCCTTTCGGCCCCGCCCCGCCTATCGATACGGCGTGGAGGTCTCGATCTATGTCGAAGAGGCCGCGCGTGGCCAGGGCGTGGCAAGGACCCTGCTTTCTGCCTTGATCGAGCGGGTCCAAGGCCTGGGTCTTCGACACCTGATTGCTGCCATCAGCGACAGCGCGACCAGCCAGGCGTCAATCGCGCTGCACGAGCGGATGGGGTTCGTCCACGCCGGCCGTTATGCCCAGGTCGGCTGGAAGCATGATCGCTGGCTGGACGTCACCCTGATGCAGCGTGATCTGGACCCCACCGGGAAGCCGCCAGAGGCAGGCGGGCTAAGCCTGGGCGGCGGTCTGGCCTGACGGTCAGAGCGGAGGGGCAGCGGTGGCTGGGGAACTAGGACTCGAACCTAGAATGACGGTACCAAAAACCGGAGTGTTACCATTACACCATTCCCCAGCAGGACCGGCGCAAACCCGGACCTGTCGGGCCGGGAGGGCGGTCAGATACGCCAAGGCCCGAGGGGATGC
>JADCBH010000058.1 GCA_020253595.1 Brevundimonas sp. | reverse complement strand
GCGCGACCTCGCTGGCATCGATTTGGTCGTCGGAGCCAAGGGAAGCCCGCTCCAACTGGTGACCTCGACCTTGTTCCAGGTTGATGCGCCGACCGGCAACATTCCCCTTTCCGTTCAGACGACGCTCGCGCGCGATCCCCTTGTGGAGGCCGCAGTGCCGGTATCGCTGGGTGACAGTGTGGCCGGTGTGCGGATCGTCGGGACCACGAAAGAGTACCTGGACCTCTACAGTGCGACTGTTGGCCAAGGCGCGATCTGGGACAACTCCATGCAGGCCGTTCTAGGGGCCGAAGCGGCGCGGCGGCTTTCGTTGTCCATCGGGGACTCCTTCGCGGGAGAACATGGCTTGGCGGGAGGAGAGGCGCATGCAGAGCAACCCTATCAGGTGGTTGGTATCCTCAGGCCGACGGGCGCAGTCATAGACAGACTCATTCTGACCGATCTGAGCAGCGTCTGGGCGCTGCACCAGCACGATGACGGAACCGATGCCTCCGAGGGTCGACACGATCATGGCCACGGCCACGATCACCAGGTGGTCAGCGAGACGAGCCTCGACAACGCCCTTCAGATCACGGCGGTACTCGTTCGCTATCGCTCGCCTCTTGCAGCGGTCGTTCTGCCTCGTCGCATCAGTGGAACCCCGGATCTCCAGCCCGCTGCTCCGCCTGAAGAGGCACGGCGGCTGAATGCCCTGGTCGGCGCAGGTTCGCGCGCGATCGCGGGACTGGGCGTTGCCCTTCTCATCCTGTCCGGGCTCGGCTTCATGATCGCCTTGATCGCAGCCGTCACTGCGCGCCGGCGTGAGATCGCCCTGCTACGCGCATTGGGGGGCGCACCCGGCCGCATGATGTCACTGAGCCTCACCGAGGGAGCACTGTTGGGCATGGTTGGAGGGCTGCTCGGGGCTCTGGGAGCGAGAGCAGTGGCGCAGGTCGTCGCGACCGCGGGGCCCGGCGGTCATCCGCTTCCGCTTCCCGCACCCGGCGGAACGGAGGCGTTGCTTCTGGTGGTTGCGCTCGGTCTGGCTGTGGTCGGCTCTGTTGCACCAGGCTGGATCGCCGCCCGGACCTCGGTCGTCCGGACTCTGGGAGGCGGCTGATGGGCAGCCGTCACGCGCTCGTGTTGCTGTTGCTCCTTGCCACCGGCTGCCGGCCGATCGAACCTCAGGCGGAGGCACCGTCCGTTCTGACATCGGAAGAAATGGCGATGGAGCCGGGCCTCGGCTTCGTCGAGGTCCCTTTGTCTGAAGCGGCAGAGGCCCTCGAAAGCGCCGCCACGCAGGATGACCCACTTGCTGCCGAACTCGCCGAGGAACGAGCGATGCAGCTCAATCTTCCGACCGCCGACGGCCCGATGTGGCGTGTCCTGCGTCAGACCCGGATTACGATCGATGAACAGTCTCAACTGTTCGAGGCTGCCCATCCCGGGGCCGTGCAGGACATGGCCGGCCGGCGGATCACCTTGCAGGGCTATATGCTGCCGTTGGAGTCGGACCTGCGGACGCGTCACTTCCTGATCTCGCCCTATACGCCCGTCTGCTTCTTCCATCCGCCAGCAGAGCCAAACGAAGTGATCGAGGTCACCCTGAACCGACCCATTCCTGCAGGCTATCATCTGGTCGAAGTGACCGGGGTGCTGACGCTGGCGGACAACGGTGAAAAGGGGCTCTTCTTCCAGATGAACGGTGCGTCGGCGCGGATCGTGGAGCGGGTGGAGGGATGATAAATCTGCCTTCTCGTTGCTGGATCGACGCCGCGGTTCCGAACCCTTTGCTTCCGTACCCTCTACCCATCAAGCCTAACCCAAGGGACTGTTGAAATGACCCCTCGCACGCGTTCGCTCGCCGTATCCGCCTTCACCCTGTTGAGCACCCTGACTCTTTCAGTCCCCAACGGTGCCGTCGCCCAGACCCTGTCCCGCCCGGCCGAGGCGGTGGCCATCTCGCCGCGCCAGGTGACCTTCTCCAACAGTGCGGGAGAAGCCCGTGGCGTGTTGGTGCTGCCGCTGAGCAGGGCCGGCGACCTTGCCGTGCGGGGTGCCGGTCTCGCTGAGGGGACGCAACAGGCGGTGGAACGCGCGCTGAGCTCGGCAGCCTTTGGCTATGGTGCGCGTCAGACCCTGACACTGCGGGGCATCGGCGAATGGGATCGGATCCTCATCGTCGGCCTCGGCTCGTCGAACGCCGATCCCCAGTGGAGCGGTGCCGTGGTCGGGCGCGCATTGGTCAACGATCCCGATCCCGTCACCGTGCTGGCGGGAGGCTTGCCTTTCGACTCCGTGGCGGCCTTCGCGACGGGTATGGGGATTGGTCACTATCGTTCCGACCTTTATCAAGCCGGGCGTCGGGCCGCTGCTCCGGGCGGTCCCGTCACGATCGTCTCTGACGAAACGGACGCGGCACGGTCGATCTTCGAAGGCCGTGGCGCATCGTTGATTGAGGCCATGGCGTGGGCTCGTGACGTTTCCAACGAACCGGCCAACGTTGTTTACCCAGAGACCTTCGTGGAGCGGGCGCGAACCGCATTCGCCGGTATCCCAGGCGTGCGTATCGAAGTGCTGGATGTCCCGGCGATGGAGCGGTTGGGCATGGGAGCGCTTTTGGGGGTCGGCCAGGGTTCGGAGCGTCCGCCGCGTCTTCTGGTGGTCCGTTATAGTGGCGAGGGTGCCCCTGAAGGTGGCCCCATCGCCCTGGTCGGCAATGGGATCACGTTCGACACCGGCGGCATTTCCATCAAGCCCGCCGCCGGAATGGGGAACATGAAGATGGACATGTCGGGCGCAGCGGCAGTGACGGCTGCGGTCCTGGCGCTCGCCCGTTCCGGAGCACCGGTGGACGTTGTCGCTGTCGCGGCGCTGGCCGAGAACATGCCCGATGGCCGCGCGATCCGGCCCGGCGACGTTCTCTCTGCGATGAACGGCAAGACCATCGAAATCATCAACACTGACGCTGAAGGCCGACTGGTTCTGGCCGACGCCCTTGTCTGGACCGAGCGCAATCTCCAGCCCGCCGTCGTGGTGGACGTGGCCACCCTGACAGGGTCGGTCGGCGGGGCGCTGGGCGACGACTACGCCGGGCTGTTCAGCCGACATGACTCCCTGGCGGATCAGTTGGAGGCTGCGGGCCGCGCCACGGGCGAACAGCTGTGGCGTTTGCCGCTCAACGCGTCTCACGGCGCGGACATGTCCTCCACCATCGCCGATCTCAAGAACACCAGCGATGCCGGCGCTGGGGCGAGCACTGGGGCCTGGTTCATCGGTGAGTTCGTCAGCCGTGATATCCCCTGGGCCCACCTGGACATCGCCAACATGGCCTGGAGCGGCTCGGGCGATTGGAGCGCGCCGGGCTCGGCGGGTTTTTCTGTCCGTCTGCTGGAGCAGTTCGTGCGCGACTGGCGACCGATCGCGCGTGAGCCTGGCAATGGGGGAGGGTGATCCTGCCGGTGCTGTCAGCCTGGCAGCGGCGCGTCGCTGAAGATCGAGGCGAGGGCAGAGGCGGCGAGCCCCGTGGGCCGGGGAGTGAGTTGACCGCGCTCAGCCGCCGGTCGCCCGTTGGGCGATCGAGGCGGCGTCTGCCCAGATCTTTCCGCCGACCCACAGGCCGATCGACGGTGTGATCTCGGTCAGTTCGATCTCGGCGTAGAGGTCGGAGGTTATGTAGGGGTCACCGCGCATGACGCTCCAGGCCTCATCGGCATCCTTTGCGCGAACGAGGAAGTAGGAGCCGCTGAGCGCGGTCTCTCCGGGTCGTCGCATGGGGCCGGCCACAACATAGCGACGCCAGTTTGCTTCAACGTGGGCGAGGTGGCCTTCCAGATGCTCGACCCGGCGAGCGGGGCCGCTCGGGCTGTCCTTGCAGACAAACAGGAACAGCGGAGTCTCGTCCTTGGCGACAAAAGGTGGGGCGTCGGACGGCGTGGCGGCGATCGGCTCTTGCATCGGTCGGGAATCCATCGGCAAATGGTATAGACTTATACCAACTGATCGGGACCGGCATGCAAGGGCAGTCTGGGGCGAAGGCCGGATACGGTGAGTTCAAGCTGGGCTGGCCCGTCGTGGTGTCCGCCATGCTGGGCATTGGGCTCGGTCTGTCGCCGCTGCCGTTTTACACCATCGGCATTCTGGCCCCGGAGCTGGCCAGAGAGTTCGGCTGGGGCTTCGCCGAGATCCTGGGTGGGCTACCGATCATGACGTTCGCCGTGCTTTTGGCGAGCCCGCTGGTGGGGCTGTTGGCGGACCGGATCGGGGTGCGGACGGTGGCGCTGTGGTCGCTGGTGCTGTTCGGCCTGGCGTTCGCCGGATTCGCCGCCAGCAATGGCAACATCACGCTTTTCTATGTGACCTGGGGGATCATGGCGCTGGTCGGGGCCGGGACCCTGCCGGTGACCTGGACAAGGGCGGTGAACAACCGGTTCGACGTGCACAAGGGGCTGGCCCTGGGGCTGTCTCTGGTGGGGACGGGCCTCTTCGGTTTCGCGTGCAAGCCCTATACGGCCTGGCTGGTCGAGGAGTTCGGCTGGCGGGTGGCCTATTTGGGCGTGGCGGCTCTGCCGCTGCTGATCGCCCTGCCGATCGCCTTCGTCTTCTTCCACGACGTGGGCGGCAGAACCGTCACGGCGGCTGAGCGGCGCGTAGCCGATGCGGAACGCAAGGCCGTGACGCCGGGCCTCAGCTTCGGCCAGGCGCTGAAGGACTGGCGTTTCTGGGTGCTGGCGGTGGCCTTCGTGCCGATCAGCTTCGCCGTCGGCGGGCCCATTCCAAACATCGAGAACATCCTTAGGTCCAACGGCTTCGAGGCTGGCGACATCGTGACCCTTGCGTCTCTGATCGGTCTTTCGGTCATAGGAGGGCGTCTAATCGGCGGCTGGCTGATCGACCGGATCTGGGCACCGGGCGTGGCCTTCGTGCTGCTGAGCGCGCCCGCGGTGGCATGCTGGCTGCTGGCTCAGGGGACGACCGATCCGGTGATTGCGGGGCTGTCGATCGTGCTGATCGGCTTCGCGGCCGGGGTCGAATATGACCTGATGGCATTCATGGTCGCCCGCTATTTCGGGCTGAAGAGCTATGGCGGCATCTATGGGGCGCTCTACGGCTTCTTTGCTCTGGGGGCGGGGATCGGGCCGGTGGTCTTCGGCCAGTACTTCGACCGGACCGGCAGCTATGAGACGATCCTGCTGTATTCGGCCGTGGGGCTGGTGGCGGTGGCGGCGCTGCTGCTCTTGATGGGCAAATACCGGAGCTTCGGCGGGGATCGGACCGACGACGTGGCTACAGCGGAGCGGACGGCGGACCCGGCGGCCTGAGACCCAGTGAAAAACACAGTCCACGCAGTGCACGGAGTCCAAGGAGTCCACGGAGTCCAACGGGTCCACTTCGTCATCCGGATTGCGCCGCTAGACTGCGACGTCGCGCAACCCTAGCGCATCGAGACGTCAATATCGGTCGTGTCGGCGTCAGTGCGTGGTTTGAACCGCCCATGTCTCCAGATCGGACCATCGCTGCTGGGCCCGGAGCAGACTGACGGCTCGGGCGTGGACGGTGAGGAGGTCTGAAGGACGGTGGATGCGATGGGCTGGGTCGCGGCGGTACCACGGGTCGAACAGCCGCTCCCATGACGCGATGCGGAAGGCGCGGATCAGGTGGGCACCGTCCCATTCGGGCGATAGCGATGACGCGGGAACTGGGACGCCGAGAACACGGCAGGGCATGGGCTTCGCGGCGGACAGGGCCGAGGCGAGCACAGAGCCAGCGCCTACGCCGGTGATCTCGGCGTCAGAAAGGTTCAGAGCGTTCAGCGCTGCGCGGACGGTCCCAGGCCAGTCAATGGGACCGCGCCAGCCCTCTGCGGAAAGTCCGTGGCCGGGAAGGTCCAGCGCGATGACGGGGCGGCCGGACGGCGCTGTCAGATCTGTGACTGAACCGCCG
>JADCBH010000057.1 GCA_020253595.1 Brevundimonas sp. | reverse complement strand
CTGAACAGCGACAGGATGATCTGCGGCGCCTGGTTGGCGATCGACAACGCCTGAGCGCCGAGCTGTTGCTGCACCTGCAAAGCCTGAAGGCGGGCGCTTTCCTTGGCCAGATCCGCGTCGACCAGATTGCCGATCCCGCTTTCCAGCGTGTCGGTCAGTTTGGACACAAACGTATTGTGCGCCTGGATCTGCTTGGCTTGGGCACCGATGTCGCCCAGCGCCCGGTTCAGGGCGGTGATGGAGTTGTCGAGCTTGTTCAGGGCCGTGGTCGCGCCCGCCGTTGTCAGCAAGCTGTCCGCCAGACCCAGGGAGATGATCGCGCCGCTCAGCGACAGGTTCTTCGCCGACAAGGTGATGAAGGAAGTGGCGTCGGCGTTGGCCAGGAAACGGAGGCCGTTGGTCAGCGAACCGTCGAGGATGTTGCCGCCGTCAAAGGTGGCGTTCTCGACCGCCGACGAAATGGCGCGCAGCAGGGCCTTGAAGTCGGCGTCCAGCAGCTGGCGCGACTGGGTCTTGAGCGACGTGTCCTTGGCCGCGACCACCTTTTCCTTCAGCTGGTTCAGCAGGTCCGAGACCGACTCGCCGGCCGCAAGGGCCACATCGGCGATCGAGGTCGCGCGGTCCAGGCTCTGCTTCACTGCCGAAAGGGCGCTGGTGTCGGCGCGCTGCTGCTGGGCGATCGCCCAGATGGCGGCGTTGTCCTTGGCCCCCTGCACCTTCAGACCGGTCGAGATCCGGTTCTGGACGCCGCCCAGGTTCTCGTTGGTCCGCGCCAGGTTCTGGAGCGCGATGGCGGCGGCGGCGTTGCTGTGGACGCTGTTGCTCATAGGTCTTCTAGCCCCGGATGTTCCCGACCAGGCTAGGCGTTAACCATGAGCGTATGGTTAACGCGACATTGCCGCGCCAGGCCAGGCCCGCGCGGGTGAAAGCTTCAGAACCGAACGCCGGATCAGGCGCTGGTGTTGATCAAGGCCCCTGCTGCGTACGTGCCGCTTTCGGATATCTTCAGAACCTCCTCGCGGGGGAACTGTCGGACGACCTCGCCGGTCGTGCTGTCCAGGGTCTTGTAGACATAGGTCCCGAGGGTCGGGCCCTCTTCGATGATCAGCCGGTAGCGGGCGGCCTGTTCGGCCTCTTGGCGGGCGCGGCTTTCCTGGAAGTCGCCACCTGCCATGGTCGGGGCGGGGGCGGCGAGGGGGGCGGTGACGCTCAGAACGGGTGCACTGGTCTCCATGTGCTTTCACGCCGGCGCAAACCGGGCGTCTCCTGCGAACGGTCGGGCGGGACCGAAGCCCCGCCCTTCCATTTCGATTACCGGAACAGGCCGAGCAGGATCGAGGTCGAGGAGTTGGCGATCGACAGAGCCTGCACACCCAGCTGTTGCTTGGTTTGCAGCGACTGCAGTCGCGCGCTTTCCTTGGCCAGATCCGCGTCGACCAGATTGCCGACGCCCGATTCCAGGGCGTCCGACAGCTTGCCCACGAAGGTGCGGTGCGTTTCGAGCGACTTGGCACCGGTGCCCAGGCGAGCCAGGGAGGCCGACACATTGGCGATCGAGGCGTTCACCAGACCCAGCGCCGTGGTGGCGAGCGTCGAGGTACCGATCGTGGTGGTGGCCGCGACGGTCACGTTGCCCCCGCCCAGCGACAGGTTTTCACCCGCCACCCGCATAGTGCCGCCAGCCGAGTTAGCCAGGGCGCGATAGCCGGCGGTGCCCAGCGAGTTGTCCAGCAGGTTGAGGCCGTTGAACGAGGCGTTGCTCACGACCGACGTGATCTGGTCACGGAGGGCCTTGAAGTCTTCATTGAGCGCCGAACGGGAGGCGGTCGACAGAGACTTGTCGGTGGCGGCGAGCGCCTTTTCTTTCAGCTGAACCAGCAGGTCGGAGACCGACTCACCGGCGGCCAGGCTGACGTCCACGGCGGAGGCGCCGCGGTCCAGGCTGTCCTTGACGGAGACCAGCGCCGAGATTTCCGAGCGCTGGCCCTGGGCGATAGCCCAGATGGCGCCGTTGTCCTTGGCGGTGTTGATCTTCTTGCCGGTGTTGATGCGGCTCTGGACGCTCTCCAGTTCCTTGTTGGTGGCTTGAAGATTCTGCAGCGCGACCATCGCGCCGTTGTTCGTGTTAACGCTGTTCAGCGCCATGACGAGTATCCTTGTTTCAAGGTGTCCGACCGTCGTTTTGACCGTCGGGGGCATTTTGCCCGGTGGGGTGATCAGCAAGGTCGGGGCCACAGCCGCCGAGATGAGCGCTCAACCCAAGCCATTGAAAAATAGGCGGTACCTTGCCTTAACCACGACTTTCGCCCGGCAATATCTGCCGGGTGAGCCCTCGAGCGGCAGTATTTGCCGGGTGCCCGGCCGATTGTGCCCGGTTAAGGCCGCCTTGCCGGTTGACGCAGCCGCCCCGGGCGGGGTTATTGAGGCCAGTCCCCCACCAGAGCCGCTCCATGCAACTTCCCAACGACAACCGCGTGATCCTGGCGGTCGGCGCGGGCCTGGCGATCCTCGCCGCCGTGGTGCTGGCGCTGTTGTTCATGGGGGGCGGCGAAGAGAAGAAATCCGCCGAGGCCGAGCCGGCTGAGCCCGGTGCCCTGTCGGTGGATGTGGCCGACGCCCCGGAGTTGCAGCCGACGCGGGAGCTGCGCTGCTTCGTCGACGGTCAGTTCGTCGGCATGGCCACGCTGGCGGACTGCGCCGAGCGCAATGGCCTGGCCACAGACGGTCTGGATGTGGGACTGGACTCCAGCGGCAATCTGGCCGCTGCCGCGACCGCATCCTTCGCCCCCCCGCCGACCGCGCCGGTCGAGCAGGAAGCCTCCGACAATCCTGAGCCCGCCACGCCGGTGAACGGTGCCAACCCCTCGTTCGCCGAGACCAGGCCCCAACGCGTCGCTGGGGCGCCATGCCTGCGCTACACCGGCTCGGAGTGGCGTCAGCTGTCCGGCACCGCGACCCTGAATGAATGCGTCCAGGCGCTCTATGCCGGGACCTGCGTCGGACCCGGAGAGGCCCAGTATGGCCGCCACGGCAATCTGACCCTGCGCCTCGTGCCCCGTCGCGTGGAGCAGTCCAGCGACAACACGCGTTTCCGTGTCCTGGCCGAACAGGATCGCAGCTGCCAGTTCCCGGGGCTTGGCTGATGCGCGTCCTTGTCGCTTGCGGCACGCTTTTCGCCCTCGGTGCCTGCGCCGAACAGGTCAAGGCCCCGCGCGATCCTGGCGTCTGCTATGCGGTGACCCGCCCGAACGGAGAGATCCAGTTCAACGTCGTCGCTCGCGAACAGCCGCAGATCGAGTTCTGCGCCGCGCGCCTCGAGGAGATGCGTGTCCGTTTCCTTCGGATGGGTGGTTCGACGCGTGAGGTGACTGGTGCCTTCCAGGGTCAGTTCATTTTCGTGGACGCCCGCGGTGTCGCCTTCAGCCGCTCGCTGGACGGTGGGCGGTTCTTCGCCCTGGCCCGGACGGGCGATGGTCGTCTGGCTGTGCCGGGCGCGATCCAGCGTGACATCGACGAGTTGGGGGTCGTCCGTGAGGCCGAGCCGCCGACCTTCCCCGTCGCGCCCCAGGGCTGAGCGTCCGGGGCTGGAACATTACCGGAACATCTGTTAAGACATTTCATCAGCGGGACCCTCGGGTCTGAATCCCAAGCGAAAGAACGAGCGACATGGCGGGAAGCGTCAACAAGGTCATCCTGGTCGGCAATCTGGGCCGCGATCCGGAAATCCGCACCACTCCGAACGGCGACCGCATCGCCAACCTGTCGCTCGCCACGTCCGAGACCTGGCGCGACAAATCCTCGGGCGAACGCAAGGAAAAGACCGAGTGGCACCGGGTGGCGATCTTCAACGACAACATCGTCAAGGTCGTTGAGAACTATGTGAAGAAGGGCTCGACCATCTACGTCGAGGGCCAGCTGCAGACCCGCAAGTGGACCGATCAGCAGGGCGTCGAAAAGTACACGACCGAAGTCGTCATCGGCCGCTTCAACGGCAATCTCACGCTTCTGGGTGGTCGCGGCGAGGGCGGTGGCGCATCGCGCTCCGGCGACGACGACTATTCCTCGGGCTTCTCGACCGGCGGTGCCAACAAGCCGTCGGGCCCGCGCGAGAGCTACGACCTGAACGACGACATACCGTTCTAGGGATCAATCCCAGACGGCGTCCGGGAAGTTCGCCAGGATGGTTCTGTCGGCGGTCAGCAACTTCGCGCTGGCGGCAATCGCGGCTGCAGTCACCAATCGGTCGACGGGATCGCGCGTCCACGACAGAGAGCGCGCGGCGTGAACGACGTCCGAATAGGGCGTGCCTGCCACCGACACGTCTCCGGCTTCGTTCGCCTTGGCGATGACCTGATCCGGCGTCGCTCTGATCCGCTTGATTTCATGGAGAATCTCAAGCTCCAGCAGGACAGCT
>JADCBH010000056.1 GCA_020253595.1 Brevundimonas sp. | reverse complement strand
CTTCGGACACGGTCAGTCCGTCCGGGCACTCCGTGGCCCCGCTCAGGACCGGCGCGGTTGGGGGCGTCGGCTTCATCGTCAGCATCCTCTCTTCTGGGGATTGGAGAATGATCTCACGGGGTCTGCTTGGCCAGAACAACACGGCATCACGCCAGTCTTTGGTTTGACCCGGGGCAACCCCGGCGATAGGCTTTGGCATCAGCGGGGGTTGATCATGACGACATCGGACATTGGGCCTGGGCGCACCGGGGACGGACAGCGTTTCTTCTTGATCGCCGCGATCGCCATGGTGGGCGTGACCGTGGCCGGTTTTTCGGTTCAGCTCGCCCTGGGGCGGTCCAGTTTCGAGGCCCCGCCCCTCGTTCATGCCCATGCGGTCGTCTTCATGGGCTGGCTGGTGATCTTCCTGCTTCAGAACATCCTGATCGCGACCGGCCAGGTCCGCCTGCACAGACCGCTTGGGTGGATCGCGGCGGCCTGGATGGTGCCAATGCTGGTGCTCGGCTGGCTCGTCACCGAGAACATGATCCGCCAGGGCAACGCGCCCTTCTTCTTCAAGCCACTGCAGTTTCTGGTCTTCGATCCGGTTTCCCTGATCACCTTCGTCGGCCTGACCATCGCGGCCATCGGCTTTCGGCGCTCGACGGCCTGGCATCAGCGCCTGCATTACTGCGCCATGGCCATTCTGCTCGGGCCGGGGATCGGACGGCTCATGCCTCTGCCGCTCCTGATGCCTTGGGCCTGGGAGGCCACCTTCGTTGCGACCCTGATCTTCCCGCTGATCGGCGTCGTCGCCGACCTGCTGCGGAACGGTCGGGTCCACCCGGCCTGGGGCTGGGGCATCGCCGCCATGATGGCGATGTTCTTGGCGGTCCAGGCCATCACCTACTCGCCGGTCGGAACCACGCTCTACGAGGCGGTCACCGCCGGATCGCCGGGCGCGTCGGTGGACCCGCTGGCCTTCCCCGCGCCCCCGGGCCCACCACCAGGAGCCGTTCCCGCGGCCTGATATCCCGGCGCGGGCGTCAGCCCTCGAACATCGGCTCCAGTTCGCCCTGATAGCCAAAGATGCCCTGCGCTCCGCCTGTGTGCAGGAAGACCACGCGTTCGCCCTCGAACCGGCCGGCCTTGGCCAGCACGATCAGGCCCTTCATCGCCTTGGCGGAGTAGACGGGGTCCAGCAGGATACCGTCCGTGCGCGCCGCCAGCATGAGAGCGTCGGCCACGCCCTGATCGATCAGGCCATAGCCCGCGCCGACGTAATCGCAGTCGGCCACGACCATGCCCGGCGTCACACAGCCCGGCCGACCCAGCAGGGCCGCCGTTTCTTCGGCCAGCTTGAGCACATTGGCCTCCTGCTTCTCCTTCGGCGCCCGCACGCCGATACCGAGAACGGGGATGTCGGTGCCCATGACCGCCAGGCCAGCCACCAGACCGGCGTGGGTGCCCGCGCTGCCGGTGGCCGTCACGATGCGGTCGATCTGCAGGTCCAGATCATCGGCCTGGATGACGATCTCGCGCGCACAGTCGACATAGCCCAGCGCGCCGACGGGATTGGAGCCTCCGCCGGGGATGAGATAGGGCCTGCCGCCCCGCGCCCGCACCTCGGCGGCGGTCTTCTCCAGCTCGGCGGGCATGTCCGAGCCGCCCGGCACGGACCGCACGCCCGCCCCAAACAGCCGGTCCAGCAGCACATTGCCGTTGCGGGTATAGTCGGTCGCCTTCGACCCCGTGCGCTCCTCCAGGATCACCTCGCAGTTCAGGCCGTGAGCGGCGGCGGCGGCTGCCGTCTGGCGGACATGGTTGGACTGGACCGCGCCCTGGGTCACCAGGGTGTCGGCCTCCTGCTCGAACGCCTCACCCAGCAGGAACTCCAGCTTACGGGTCTTGTTGCCGCCCCCGGCGAGCCCGGTGCAGTCGTCACGCTTGATCCAGAGATCGACGCCCAGGGTCTCGGACAGTCGGGGCAGGGGCTCCAGCGGCGTCGGCAGGTGGGCGAGGCGGACACGGGGAAAACGGGCGAGATGCATGGGAGGGCCTTTCGTTGGGCCGGTCCTAACACCCTCCTCCGGAACGCGCGAGCGGCCGCGCCCGGGCCTTGCGCTACGGCCAAAAGAAAACCGGCCGGGGTCGCCCCCGGCCGGTCAACTCATTCAGGCTTGCGCCAGGATCAGTAACGGAACCGCAGCGTCGCGCCGTAGGTGCGCGGGGCGCCGAGGAAGGCGTTGATCGTCTGGGTGTCGCCGGCCGGGTTGTAGAAGGTCCCGTTCGGCTGGACCGTCGACTGGAAGGCACCGCCCTGCAGGAAGGCGTTGTAGGCGACCTGGACGTACTCTTCGTCGGTCAGGTTCTGAGCCCAGGCTTCCAGCGTCCAGCGCTCGTCCTCGGTACCGATCGAGATGCGGCCGTTGAGGGTGCCGAAGCCTTCCTGCTCCTTGAAGGGCAGCAGGTCAGAGCCGGTGTTGTAGTCGGTCTGGTACTTGCCAGCCAGGCTGAAGCCGGCGCGCAGACCGTTGCCGATCGACCGTTCGAAGTTGATCGACCCGACGTACGACCATTCCGGCGCGAAGGACGGAGCGGCACCCGGCAGCAGCGACAGCTGGCCGAAGTTGCCCGGGATGGCCAGGTCGGCGGCCGTGAAGCGGCCGAACTGCGCGTCGGTGTAGGTAATGCCGCCGCCCAGGGTCAGGCCCTCGATCGGGGTGAACCACAGGAAGTCAGCGTCAACGCCGCGCGTCGTCAGCTCAGGGATCGATTCCACCACGAAGGCGGTGCCGAGGAAGGTGTTGAGCTGGAAGTCGGTGAAGGTCTGGTCGAAGTAGGTCGCGTTCAGCAGCATGGTGCGGTTGAACAGCGTCGTCTTCACGCCGAACTCGTAGCTGTCGACTTCTTCCGACGGGAAGAACAGCGAGTTGACCGGGGTCACGCCGTTCTGCACGCGGTCCTGGTTGTAGCCGAAGCTCTTGTAGCCGCGGGCGTAGGAGACATAGGCCAGAACCGACTCGTTCAGGCGATAGGACGCCTTGATGGTGCCCGAGAGGTTATCCTCGCTGACGCTCTCCGAGATGTTCCGGTTCGCATAGAAGGGGTTGGTCCAGGGCAGGCAGTGGCGGGCCAGAATGGCCGGGGCCGAAGCACCCAGAACGCCGGTGATCACCGCCGCGTTGCCCAGGGCCGACGCGCAGGTCAGCTGGTTGGCGCCGACGTTGCGCTGGGCGCCGTCGAGGGTCTTCTCATCCATCGTGTAGCGCAGGCCGACCGTGATATCGAACTGGTCGGTCAGGCTGAAGGTGTTGTTGGTGAACAGGGCGACCGAGGTCGATTCCTGCTCATAGACGTCCTGGAACGTCTGGCCGGCCGCGAAGGTCGGGCCGCCACCGGAAACAGCACCGCCCGTCCCCAGGCACTGCTGCAGACCCAGGGCCGTCTGGGCGGCGCGGGTGAAGCAGGGGATGATGCCGGGGCTGACCGGGAAGGCCGGCACGGCGGCATTCAGCGCCGCCGAGAGCTGGAAGGACAGCAGCGGGGCGTAGTCGGCGCCGAGGAAGAAGGTGTCGAAGCGATCGACCTGCTCCTGGGTGGCGAACACGCCGACCAGCCAGTCGAGGCGGTCGGTCGCGCCGGCCAGGCGCAGTTCCTGGGTGATGCTGGAGATGTCGGCCCCGAAGTTGCCGTCGTTCAGACGATAGGCGACGTCCGCACCCGAGAAGTCGGCGTCCTGGCCGTTACGGGTGCCCCATTCACGCCACGAGGTGACCGACGTCAGGGTCGAGCCGCCGAACGCGGTCAGGTCGAAGTTCGCCTCCAGCGAGACGCCCTTGTCCTCGATCTGCTGAGCGGTCGAGCGGTTCGCGAAGGCCGTGCGGTCGAACGGCAGGCGTCCGAAGCCGGCGGCCGGCGGCGTCTGGCCGGTGCCGTTGGCCAGACCATCGACGAACGGGTTCGTCGCACCGACCCGGACGTTGACGCCCAGGCAGCACAGCTCGTCGCGGCTGGAGTAGTCTGCGATCAGGCGGAACGAGGCGGTGTCGCTGGGCAGCCACAGCAGCTGACCACGGACGGTGTAGTAGTCCTGCGTACCGTCGGTGGTCTCGGTGCGAGGGCCGTCACCCAGGTCCACGTCGTAGAAGCCGTCACGCACGCCGCGCGCCGCGAACAGGCGCATCGCCAGGGTGTCGGTGATCGGGCCGGTCACCGAGCCCGAGGCGCGCATGTGGCCGTAGTTGCCGACGGTCAGCTCGGCGTTGTAGCCGGGGGTGAACGAAGGGGCCTCGGTGATGATGTTGATGACGCCAGCCGAGGTGTTCTTGCCGAACAGCGTGCCTTGCGGGCCCTTCAGGACCTCAATGCGCTCCAGTTCGCCCAGGTCGCCGAAGCCGACGCCGTTGCGCGAGCGGTAGACGCCGTCGATCACGATGCCGACCGAGCTTTCCAGACCGGCGTTGTCGCCGACGGTGCCGACGCCGCGGATACGGGCCGTGGTCGAGGCTTCCGTCGACGTCGAGGTGACGGTCAGGCCTGGGGTCAGGATCTGCAGGTCCTTGATGTCGCGGACGCCCGCGTCTTCCAGAACTTCAGCCGACAGGCTGGTCACCACGATCGGCACGTCCTGCAGGCTCTGTTCCCGCTTCTGGGCGGTCACGATGATGTCGTCGACGGTGGCCGCTTCCTGGCCATCCTGGGCCTGGGCGGCGCCGGCGAAGCCAAAGGCGACGGCGGCGACCGCACCGGCGGATGCGGTGGTGCGGAGAAGTTTGACAAGACGCATGGACGGCTCCCGGCTCATTGCCGGACCAACCCTTCCGGGGCGGGTCGCGGCGTTTCCTGATTCCCAGACCCGCGCTCTTCTTGCGGAGCGACGGATTCTCGAAGGTTTTGCCTAGTCCAAGCCGCGGCCAGCGACAAGCAGCCTTGGGCGTTCACGCCATGTTTCAGCCGCGCCACCGCACCTTGTGTGACGCAAAAGCGACAAGGGCCCTTGACCCAAGGTCAATATTCGCGGCTCAGGCGACAGTATTCGTGTTTGCCGCTGCCTGGCTTGCCCGTCTCCGTCCCGCAGCGATGGACAGAACCGTCGCTCCGATCGTGGCTGACAGGACAGAGCCGAGGATGACCCCCAGCTTGACCTCGACCTGGGCCGGGGAGTCGATGGTGCCGGGGAAAGCCAGGGCACCGATGAACAGGCTCATGGTGAAGCCGACACCGCACAGCAAACTGACCCCATAGACCTCGAGCCAGGTCGCCTGACTCGGTTTGGCCCCAAGCTTCAACGAGGACGTCAGCCAGGCCGCGCCGAAGACGCCGATCTGCTTGCCCACGAACAGGCCGGCGGCGATCCCGAGCACCAGCGGGGCGAACAGCTGGTCCATGGACAGGCCCGCGAAGGACACGCCGGCCTTGGCGAAGGCGAACAACGGCAGGATCAGATAGGCGACATAGGGGTGCAGGTCATGCATGGCCTCCTTCAGGGGGCTCTGGGCGTCATCGGCCCGCGGCGAGACCGGCACGATGGCCGCAAAGGCCACAGCCGCCAGCGATGTGGACAGACCGGCCTGGACGCTCAGCCACCAGACGGCGGCGAACGCCATGACCCAGAGCGGCGCGGCGATCCGGCGACGCGAAGCGACCGCCATGACCGCCAGAAGCCCTCCCGCCCAGGCCAGCGGCTGCCAATCGACACCCGCGCTGAACAACACGGCAATCAGGGCGATCGCCCCCAGATCGTCGACGATGGCCAGGGTCAGCAGAAAGATCCGCAACGACGACGGCAGGCCTCGCCCGGCCAGGGCGAAGACGGCGAGCGCGAAGGCGATGTCGGTGGCAAGGGGGATCGGCCAGCCCTGCGACGGTCCGCCGATCGTCCCCACCACGGCCAGATAGACGCCGGCGGGCGCGAGCATGCCGCCCAGCGCCGCGATCACGGGCGTCGCCAGCTTCCTGGGGTCGCTGAGCTCCCCCTTTCGGATCTCGTATTTGATCTCCAGCCCGACGACGAGGAAGAAGAGGGCCATCAGGCCTTCCTTGATCCACTCCGAGACCGACAGGGTCAGGCTCAGCGGCCCGGCCTGGAACAGGTGCTCGCTCTTCAGCCAGCTGAAGTAGGCCTCCGACAGCGGCGAGTTGGCCACGATCAGGGCGGTCAGTGCCGCCATGCCGAGGAAGGTGCCGGATGCGGCTTCGGTCTTGAGGAAATCGAGCGTCAGTTTGCGCGCCACGGCGGGCCTCCGTATCGAATTGGGGGTCTACGTCGTGGCACCCGGTTATCGACGGGTGCCGGACCGGGTTCGCGCCGCCAGGGCACGCCAGCCTGGCCGAACCGGGTCCGGCCTGATCTCTGGATACAACAATACCTCAGGCGCAAAGGGGTTCAACCGTTTGCCCTCGGCACGGTTGCTTATCCGTCGCTCAGGACGCATCTGCCGACCATGCCTGTCAGCCAGTCCCACCGCCCCGAACCCGCCTTCTTCGACCTGGGTCCCGAGTTCGGCGATGCGGTCCGGCCGGCGGCCTTCCCCGAGCATCGCCTGCGCTTCCGCAACGACCGGGCCGCCTCCGACGTGGGCCTCGCCGACCTCACCGACGAGGAATGGCTGGCTCATTTCGGTCGTTTCGAGCCCCTGCCAGGACAGCCCGGCCCGATCGCCATGCGCTATCACGGCCATCAGTTCCGCTCCTACAACCCCGACCTGGGCGACGGCCGAGGCTTCCTCGCGGCCCAGATGCGCGATGGGTCGGGTCGACTTCTGGATCTGGGCACCAAGGGCTCCGGCACGACGCCGTGGTCTCGCGCGGGCGACGGTCGCCTGACGCTGAAGGGCGGCATGCGCGAGGTTCTGGCCGCATCGCTGCTGGAGGCGCGCGGTGTACCCACCAGCCGCGCCTTCTCCCTGATCGAGACTGGCGAGGCGCTTGAACGCGGCGATGAGCCCAGCCCCACCCGATCGGCGGTTCTTGTGCGGCTCCAGCACAGCCACGTCCGTTTCGGCACCTTCCAGCGCGCCGCCTTCTTCGGCCGCGCCGACCAGATCGAGACGCTCGTCGAGCACGTCCGCAGTCTCTACCATCCGGTCGTGCCCGCCGGAGATGCTCCCGGCCTGCTGACCTCCATCGTCGCGGCATCCGCCCGACTGACCGCTCGGTGGATCGCGGCGGGCTTCGTCCATGGGGTACTGAACACCGACAATCTGAATGTCACCGGCGAGAGCTTCGACTACGGCCCCTGGCGCTTCCTGCCCCACTACGATCCCGGCTTCACCGCCGCCTATTTCGACCACTCGGGCCTCTACGCCTTCGCCCGCCAGCCCGAGGCCGTCTTCTGGAACCTGACGCAGCTGGCCGGCTGCCTGAAGCTGGTCGCAGACGCCGAGCCCCTGACGGACGCTCTGAACGGCTTCGGTCCGGCCTATATCCGCGAACTGCGCGCCGCCTTCCTCGAACGACTGGGCGTAAAAAGTCTCGGCGAGGCCGCCGACCAGCGCCTGCTGGACACGACCCTGGCCCTGTTGCGCGAAGGCGGCGACGCGATCCGCTGGGAGCCGCTGTTCCATGACTGGTTCGCGGGCTTCTCCTCCTCGGCCCGCGCCCTCGCCGGTCCGCGCGCGAAGGCCTGGCAGGGCGAGGCTTTCGACGCCTTCCGCTTTGCCCTGTTCGAGCATGAGCCCGACCGGCCCGAACGTCTGGAACACCCCGCCTTTGCCGCAGCGGAACCGGAGGAGATGGGGATCGACGAGGTGGAGGCGATCTGGTCCGCGATCGCCGCCGACGACGACTGGGGGCCTCTCCACGCCAAACTGGGGCGCGTGGAAGAGGCCCGTTCCGCCCGGACCTGAGATTTACCTTACGAAAGTTTCATATCGTTTATCGAGAATGTTCTTGATTGATAATCAATGAATCCATATCGACTATCGACATGGCCGCACCTCGCGGCGGGGAGGTGGTCAAATGAAGCTCATCGGTCGTCGTTCCATCGCCAGCGCCCTGCGCTGGGTGCTCGGGTTCGTGAATGTGTTCGTGACCGTGGCGTTCGTCGCGGCCGGTTTGTTGCTGCTGGTATCGCTGGTCGTGCCGTCATTCACCCTTCAGCTTGGCCTTTCTGGGGACGACCCCGATATGGGGCAGCTGTTTGTCAATCCGCCCGCCACCTTCCTCGCCGCCTTCATCGCCATGCTCAGCACCTGGTGGATCCTCAACCGGCTGCGCCGGATGTTCCTCGCCGTGAACCAGGGCGACGCGTTCGAACGCGCCAATGTCGGACGCCTGCAGGGGGTCGGCGTCGGTCTGATCGGCGTCCAGATCAGCGCCTTCATCCTGGCCTGGACCGTCCCTGAAGGAATCATCGACGACCTCGACTATTCCATCGACCTCGGCGCTTGGCTGGGAATCCTGATCGTCTTCATGCTGGCCGAGGTGTTCCGTCAGGGCGCGGCCATGCGTGACGAACAGCAGATGACGATCTGAGACGCCCCATGGCCATCATTGTGCAACTGGATCAGATGCTCTCCGAACGCCGCATGTCGCTGACGGAACTCAGCGACCGGGTCGGGGTCACCATTGCCAACCTTTCCGTCCTGAAGACCGGCAAGGCGCGCGCCATTCGTTTCAGCACCCTGGACGCCCTGTGCCGCGAACTGGACTGCGCCCCGGGTCGTCTGCTGGCGAACTCGGCCGAACCTCAGTCGCCCGGAGAGACCGACGAGGCCTGAGGCTCAGGCGCGACGTGCCTCGAGCAGACCGGACAGGGCCCGGCGCGCGGCGTCTGGGGCGGTCTTGTCCCCCAT
>JADCBH010000055.1 GCA_020253595.1 Brevundimonas sp. | reverse complement strand
GACCCCTCGGCGGTCAGGATCGCCTCGATCTTGCGCCGCAGCGCGATGGCGAAGGCCTCGGTCGTGGGGTCGCCGTCGAACACCATGACCTGCGTCAGACGGTGCGGTTCGTGCGTCCGGAACCAGTCCAGCAAGGGGTCGGCGGCGTTGACCTGGAACGCGTGATCAACCGCGCCATCGATAAATCCGTGCCAGCGTTTCTTCAGGCTCTCGAAGGAAGCGACGTAGTTGGAGCCGCCGAACGCCATCTCCCGGTCCGTCGCCAGGGTCACCGTGACGAACTCGTTGTGACCGTGGGGCACGGCGCAGCGCGAGCCCGCGTCCGCCAGAAGACGGTGGGCCATGGAAAAGCGGCGGGTGAAACGGACCTGGGGCATGAGCGGGCGCTATTTCGGCCTTCGGACCCCGGATGGCAAGGTCAGTGGAAGTCGCGCGACCCCGGCAGGACGCGCACGTCGCGTGGATGGCGGCCCCGGGCGGGCGCATGGGCCGAACCCGGAGAAGTCTGATCCGACAGGTCGCCCAGCATCGGCGTCCAGTCGACCAGGTCCTCGACGACCAGATGGGTGACGTTGTCGGCGCGCTGCACCCGACCTTTCGCCAGCACCATGCGGGCCGCCATCGCCACGGGCCGAAGGCGCTCAAACACATCGGGCCACAGGACCAGATTGGCCACGCCTGTCTCGTCCTCCAGCGTCAGGAACACCACCCCCTTGGCCGAGCCCGGCCGCTGGCGGACCAGCACCACCCCGCCGACAGCGACACGACGGTTGTCCTTCGTCGCCTGATAGGCCGACGCCGTGATGGCCCCGGCCTTGGCCAGCCGCTCCCTGAGGAAGGCGACCGGGTGGCCCTTCAGCGACAGGCGGATCGACTGATAGTCGCCGACCACCTCCTCGCCCGGCGTCAGCTGGGGCAAGGCCGAGGGCGGAGCGCCGTCCGCCTCGTCCAGCCCCATGGCCTCGAACAGCGGCGCGCTGGAGGCCGGGGGCGCGCCTCGTGCTGCCCACATGCCCTGACGGCGGGTCAGATCGAGAGAGCCATAGGCGTCGGCTTCCGCCAGCCGATCCAGCGCCGAGGGCGGCAGGGCCGCGCGCACCCGCAGGTCTTCGAGATTGCGGAAGGGGGCAGCCGCGCGCGCGGCGACGATGGCCTCGGCCCAGACCTCGCGGAAACCGTCGATGGAGCGGAACCCCAGCCGAAGCGCGTGCCGGTCCTGTCCCGACCGGGCCTCCAGCGAGGCGTCCCATCCGCTGGCGTTGACGTCCGGATGGCGCACCTCGACGCCATGCTCGACAGCGTCGCGCACCAGCTGGGCGGGCGCATAGAAGCCCATCGGCTGACTGTTCAGCAGGCTGGCGGTGAAAACGTCCGGATAGAAGCACTTCACCCAGGACGAGACATAAACCAGGTGAGCGAAGGCGCAGGCGTGGCTCTCGGGAAAGCCGTATTCGCCGAACCCCTTGATCTGGTTGAAGCAGCGCTCGGCGAACTCGGGATCGTAGCCGCGCGCCTTCATGCGCCCGACCATCATCTCCTCGTACTGGCCGATCGTGCCCATGTGGCGGAAGGTGGCCATGGCGCGGCGCAGACCGTTAGCCTCCTTGGGCGAGAACTTCGCCGCCTCCATGGCGATGCGCATGGCCTGTTCCTGGAACAGCGGCACGCCCAGTGTCTTGTCCAGCACCCGCCTCAGCTCGTCCCTGTCGCCGTGTTCGGGCGAGGGGTGCGGATAGTCGATGTGGAAAGGCAGGCCCGCCTCCTGGGCCGCACGGCGCTCAGCCCGGCGCTTCAGATAAGGGTGGACCATGTCGCCCTGGATCGGACCCGGCCGCACGATCGCCACCTGCACCACCAGATCATAGAACTCGCGCGGTCGAAGACGCGGCAACATGGCCATCTGCGCCCGGCTCTCGACCTGAAAGACGCCCAGAGAGTCGCCCTTGCACAGCATGTCGTAGACCGCCGGCACCTCCCTCGGCACCGTGTGCAGCTCCAGCTTGCGGCCATAACTCTCTTCGATCATGCGGAACGCCCGCTTCATCGCCGTCAGCATGCCGAGCGCCAGCACATCGACCTTCATCAGCTTCAGATAATCGATGTCGTCCTTGTCCCATTCGATGAAGGTCCGATCCGCCATGGCCGCATTGCCGATCGGCACGATCTCGCACAGCGGCGTCTGGCTCAGCACATAGCCGCCGACGTGTTGCGACAGGTGGCGGGGAAACTGGATCAGCTCGGCGGTCAGATCCAGCGTCAGCTTCATGCGCGGGTCGTCGCGGCGGACGCCGGCGCGGTCCACGTGCTCGTCCTTCACCTCCGCGCCATAGGAGCCCCAGACGGTATCGGCGAGACGCGCGGTCACGTCTTCCGTCAGGCCCAGCGCCTTGCCGACGTCCCGAATGGCCGAGCGCGGCCGATAGTGGATGACGGTGGCGACGATGCCCGCCCGGTCGCGGCCATAGCGGCGATAGACGTACTGCATCACCTCCTCGCGCCGCTCGTGCTCGAAATCCACATCGATGTCGGGCGGCTCGGAGCGGTCCGCCGAGATGAACCGCTCGATCAGCACGTCCTGGCTGGTCGGATCGACATTGGTCACGCCCAGGCAAAAGCAGACGACCGAGTTCGCCGCCGAGCCCCGACCCTGGCACAGGATCTCGCGCGGTTCGGCGCGCGCCCAGGCGACGATGTCGTGCACAGTCAGGAAGTAGGGCGCGTAGTTCAACTGCCGGATCAGGCGGATTTCCTTGATGATGGTACGCACCACCTTGTCGGGCACACCGTCGGGCCAGCGGTCGCGTGCGCCCCTGAAGGTCAGGCGGATCAGCCAGCGTCCCGCCGACCAGCCGCTCGGCACGGGTTCGTCGGGGTACTGATAGCTGAGCTCCCTGAGCGAGAATGTGCAGGCGCGCGCCACTTCCATCGCCCGCTCGAGTGCCGCCTCGTGGCCCTTGAACAGGCGGGCCATGGCCTTGGGCGGCTTGAGGTATCGCTCGGCGTTAGCCTGGAGCCTCAGGCCCGCCGCGTCGATGGTGGTCTTCTCGCGGATGCAGGTCAGGACATCCTGCAACGGTCGCCGCTCAGGGTGGTGATACAGCACCGCATTGGTGGCGATCAGCGGTGCGGCCGTGCGCTCGGCCATCGCCGCCAGCCGGTTCAGCCGCGCCCGGTCGCCTCCGCGCCACAGCGGCTGGGCGGCGAGATACAGGTCGTCGGGCCAGGCCCGCCGCCAGGCCAGGAGCCTGGTCTCGAAGGCGGCGTCGGGAACCTCGGGCGCGGGGACGAGCGCGATCATGTCGGCACCGAAGACGACGGCCTGCTCGAACGTCAGCCGCGTCTCGGCCTTGGGGATGCGGTCGGAGGCTGGTGTCTCCTCCCCGTCGCCTTCGGCGATGGGGAGGGGGACCGCCCGCGCTTGGGCGGGGGGTGGAGGGGGCGACTCAGACGACGGCTCAGAGAGGCCATCCCGCAGGCGGCGATAGGCCCCCAGGTCCACCACCGCGTCGCCCCCCTCGTCGCCCCCCTCGTCACGGCGCGAAGTCGCGCCGCGCCACTCCCCCATCGCCAGAGGCGACGGGGGAGAGACATCGATCTCGCTCTTGCCCAGCGTCAGCAGGCGGCACAGGCGGCCGTAGGCGGCGCGGTCCCGGGGAAAGACGATCAGCTCGGTCCCGTCGAGGAACCCCAGCCGGCAGCCGACCACCAGACGGATGTCGTTGTCCTCGGCCCCGATCAGGGCGCGGACCATGCCGGCCATCGTATTGCGGTCCGCCACGCCCACGGCCGACAACCCCAGCGCCCGGGCCTGCCCCATCAACTCGCCGGGATGGGACGCCCCCTCCAGAAAGCTGAAGTTGGTCATGGCACCGAGCTCGGCGTATTCGCCGGACCAGTGAGGATGGGGCCACCCCGTCACGGGAACATCCCGTGCATCCACCACGACGGTGCCCGCTCGTCCGCTCCGCCCGTATATTCCGGCCCGTACAACCCCTCGCGGAACAGCCAGTAGCGCAGGCCTTGATCATCCTCGATGCGATAGTAGTCCCGCGTGCGGACCTGACGCCCATCTCCGCGCGGCCGCCACCATTCCGGCGACAGACGCTCGGGCCCATCGGCGCGGGCGACCCGGCGGCACACCCGCCGCCAGGTGAAGCGAGCCGGCGCGCCATCGGGCAGTTCAGCGATGGCCTCCACCGGCTCTGGCGGGTCCAGCAGCATCAGCGGCCGGGGGCGCTCGTGCGTCGCCGGTCCCTCGAGCGGGGCCGGTGCTCTGGCCAGCGCGGGCCGCCAGCGCTCGGCACGCTCGGGCAGCCAGGACCCGGCGGGCGATGCGACCCGAACCGCCTCGTCGCCCAGCCGCGCGGACAGCCGGTCGATCAGGGCGGCAAATCCCTCGGCCTGACGCGCCGTCGCCTCCTGGCCCATCTCGATTTGATGCGCGGCCAGAGGCTCAGCGACATCGGCCGACAGCATCAGGGCGTCGACGCCGAAACCGGGATCGATCCGCTCGATCCCCTTCTCGCGGAACAGCCTCAGCCAGACCTTCACGTCGCGCGACGCCCGGCCCATGCGGACAGAGACATCGCTGGTGCGCCCGTCGACGCGGAAGGCGGTGAGCGTCAGGACCCGCGCGCCCTGCCCGTCCCGCTCAAGGGCGCGCGACAGGCTCTCGGCCAGGCCTGGCACCCGCGCCTCGATGCCGGCGGTATCGGTCAGGGGTTCAGCATAGGCCTCCCAGCCGCGATATCTGGCCGGCGCGCGCACGGGGATCAGGGCCTCGGCGGTCAGGCCCAGAGCCTGGTCCAGCCGCCGGACCAGACCAGCTCCGTCGACGTCGCGGAACCGACGCGCCAGGCCGGAGCGCGGCATGGGATAGAGGTCGCCGATGGTCTTGAGCCCAAACCGTCGGGCCTGACGCAGCGTCGCCGCATCGATCCGCAGCGCCTCGACCGGCAGGGGTGCAAGAAGCTGGCGCGCATCGTCGTTGGCGATCCGCCGGGCAGTCCCCCAGCGGGCGAGCGCCCAGGCCGCGCCTGGGGTGGGTGCCATGGCGACCCGCGAACGTGCCCCGGCGTCGGCCAGTCGCCGCTCGATCTGGGCGACCAGGGCCGCCTCCCCACCGAACAGATGGGTCGCGCCGGTGACGTCGAGGAACAGCCCCTCCAACCCAACGTCCGAGGCGTCGAGGCTGACGGATGGCGACCATCGCTCGGCCCAGACGGCCAGCGCCCGCAGCGCCTTGGCATCGGCTTCCGGATCGGCCGGTCGGCACTCCAGATGAGGGATCATGGCGAGTGCATCGGCTTGGGTCTGTCCCCGGCTGAGGCCCACCGCGCGCGCGGCAGGGTTCAGGGCATGGATCACCGCGCCCCGCGCCGTCTTCAGGATCAGGGCCAGCGGGCCAGCGGTCTCCGCGAAGGGATCAGGCGGCGCGAGCGGTCCGGCCGACCGGGCCATGACCGTGACCGGCCAGTCGATCAGCCAGACGGAGACGATGCGTCTCATCCTCCATCTCCAGCATCCAGACGCCGGGCCGCTCGCCCCGGCTGCGGGTCAGTTCGGCCATAAGGCGCATTGGCCCGGGTGCCCGGACGTCATCGGGATCGCCTCCGCCGGCCTCGGCCGCGATGCGCCAGCGACGTCGCGCGGCCGACAGGTCGCCGGTCCGGGTCCGCAGCAGCAGCCCCGCCGACGCTCCGTCACGCGCAGCGAAATCCAGGCGCCGCGTCTGGGTCAGGTCGGCACCCTCGATACCCCCCAACACCAGCGACAGCCCACCGGACCTCAAGCCCTGTTCCATCGCCCACAAGGCCTCCGCTTGGGTGCGGCAGACGATCAGCAGCACGCCCTCGGCCCGTCCGAACCGCGCCAGACCGGGGCCATAGGGACGGCCGTGCTCGCTCAGCCAGGCGCGGGTCAGGGCCAGCCCCACGCCTCGCCGATCCTCTGCAGGAACCCTCGCAAGCCCGAAGGCCAGGGTGGCGGCCATGTCGCGCGGCGTGGTCGCACAGGCCTCCTCCAGACCGGCGCGAAGGTCGGTCAGCGGCGGCGGGACGAGGGCGTCTGGCGTGGGTGAAGGGGCGATCATGGCAATCACGGAACCTGAATGTTCATTATTTGTTCTGGTTCGGTTCGGAGTCAAACCGAATCGCCAAGCTTCAGCGACGCAGGGTGTGGAGCCTTCGGATCAGGCCGCGCGGGCCTGAGGCTCGCCGTGAGACTGGGGCTGCTCTGCGGGGCGTCGCACCGGGATGTCGAAGCTGACGGTGGTTCCCGCGCCGGGCTTGCTTTCCATCACCATCTGGCCGCCGTGCAGTTCGATCAGCGACTTGGTCAGGGCTAGGCCAAGGCCGGTACCCTGGGTGGTCTTGGAATGCTGGCCCTCGACCTGCTCGAACGGCTGGGCCAGCCGCGCGAGGTCCTCCGCAGCGATGCCGATGCCGGTGTCGACAACCGCG
>JADCBH010000054.1 GCA_020253595.1 Brevundimonas sp. | reverse complement strand
CGGACGACGCCACCGGCCCGATCATGGAGAGCATTCTCTATCCGCTGTGGAACGCCTATCGGACCATGCTGAAGGGACGGCTGAAGCGCAGTCCGCTGCAGATCGAGAGCGCCGAGCGCCGCATCCGCATGTCGTCGGACGGTGGCATCGCCTCGATCGAGAAACGCGTCAGCCTGGAGGCCCATCGCCTGATCGAGGAGATGATGGTGCAGGCCAACGTCTGCGCCGCCGAGACGCTGGAGCAAAAGAAGACGCCCCTGATCTTCCGGGTCCACGAGGCCCCTAGCCAGGAGAAGGTGTTCAACCTCGCCGACTTCCTGTCGACCATCGGCAAGCCGTGGAACAAGGGCGAACCGGCGACCACGAAACGGTTCAACAAGCTGCTCGACGAGACCCGCGAAGGCCCGCACGCCGAGGTGGTCAATGAGGTCGTCCTGCGCAGCCAGATGCAGGCGATCTATTCACCGGAGAACGTGGGCCACTTCGGGCTGAACCTGGACCGCTACGCCCACTTCACCTCGCCGATTCGGCGCTACTCCGACCTGATCGTGCACCGGGGGCTGATCCGTGCGCTCGGCCTCGGCAAGGACGGGCTGACCGACCGCGAGATCGCCGAACTGGCGGCCATCGCCGATCAGGTGACCCAGACCGAGCGCCGCTCCATGGCCGCCGAGCGGGACGCCATGGACCGCTATGTCGCCGCCTTCCTGGAAGATCGCGTCGGCGCGACTTTCACCGGCCGGATCACGGGCGTGACGCGGTTTGGCCTGTTCGTCCGGCTGGACGAGACCGGGGCGGACGGTCTGGTGCCCGTCAGTTCGTTGGGCAGCGAGTACTTCACCCACGACGACCGGGCGCACGCCCTGGTCGGCGAGCGATCCAGCCAGCGCTACACCCTGGGTCGGATGGTCGAGGTCAAGCTGACCGAGGCGACGCCGATCACAGGCGGTCTGCTGTTCGAGATGCTGAGCGATCCCGAGCCGCGCGATCCGAACGCGCCCGCGCCTCGTCTGGGGATACGCGGCCGGGGCGGCGACGACCGCCCGTCACGCGGCAAGGGACGCCCTGGCGGTCCCAAACCTCGCGGCGGAAAGCCGTCGGGGGGCCTCAAAGGCGTGAGGAAGGGCAAACGGCGCTGACCTGCCGACCAGGTCTCCCGCGTCCGGCCAATCGGTCGCGCTTCCAGACGGGATATGGACGCCCTAACTGATGCCCTGGCTTTCAAGGAGTGATCGGCATGCATCGTCTGGTTCTGGCTCTATCCGCAACCGGGGCACTCGCCCTGTCCGCCTGCGGCGAGGTCGATATGGAGAAGGCCGGGCGCAACGCCGCCATGGCCGCGCTGGAGGCCAGCCATCCCGAAGTCCTGCAGGGCATCCGCGCTGCCCAGGCGCTGAAGCTGGCGGCGGCGACCTGCGGGTGGCAGGACGTAGACGCGACCCGGCTGGCCCAGGTGGCCGTGGCCGGCATCGAGGAGCCGCCACTTCGCGCCGCGGCCGAGAGCCTGGTCGAGGACCTGCTCGTCGCGCCCTCTGCGGCATCGACGCCGTCGGCGACCGCCCCGGCCACCGACTGCTCACCCGAAGCCAGACAGGCGCTGGAAGCCCAGATCGCCGCAATCGCGCAGGGCGGCGGGGACGTCCAGGGCGAGGGAGAGCGCGAAAGCTAGACCGAGAGAGGCAAAGGCAGATTTCCTTATTGCATCGTCAACAAAGAGGCGTTCGCTTTACGGAGTGTTTTGCCTCAAGCAGATAGGCACTCATGTCGGTGTTTGTCATTTCAGAAGTCGCTTGGCGTTGATTTCGCGCTCAACCGAAGCCCTGAAACCTACGCGTAACCGAGCGCCCACTCTGCTTCAGCCGTGCGCCAAGAGCCAGAGTTGTTTGTAAACGGCAGTTCAGCGTCCGGCGGAACAAAATCGCCGTAGCTTCCGTAATAACCTGACAATGGGAGCATCTGTTCCAAGAGAAGCCCTAGTTCGAGAGTTTGATCTTCAAATACGAATTCAATTCTGAACGCTTGGGTGTGAATTAGCGACCATTCAATGAGCGGGTCGTATGGATTTCCTTGGCCATCAACGCCAGTCCATTCATAGTCTGCATAGTGAAGATTGCCGATCGACAGTGTGTCGGCACCGTTGTTGAAAGATATGAACAGCTCGATTTGCGATAGCGCATAAGTCCCAAATGGACCTTCTTCGTAGTGGAGGAGGTTGGGGTTTCCGAAGAATATCGAGGCAGATGACAGTGTGAGCCCTTCAAACACAATCCGTTCGATGCCGTTATGGTCGTCGACTTCGTAAGTGTAGTACGGGCTCTCCAGCGATCCGTAGTCGTTCATGATCACGTCATGACCGCTACCTGAACGAAAAACGACCGTGGCTCCAGCAGTTGGGCCCGTTTCGATGGTCTCTCGGGTCGCAATCCCACGGGCATCGATGACGTCATTCCCCGCGCCGCCGTCTAGTGTGACGCCTGCAGAAAATGCCTTGAGATAATCCGCTCCGTCGCCGCCAAGTAGGCGGACACCAGACGTATGGCCCTCAAGAAGGTCTGCCCCCAATCCAGCATCGACCACAAGCTGGGTACCAGTCACCGACAGATGGTCGGAAAGGTTAGTGCCCAGAATGCTGCCGTTGAATCCGGTGAGCCCGAGGGTATCTCCTCCGCTGCGGGCGGTGAGATCGAGCCGACCAGAGGCGTCAAGAACGATTTCGAAGCCCACGACAGACGCGCTAAGGTCCAGGGTATCTCCGGCACCAGAAGTAAAGACGATCTCGGTGATTTCCAGATCGGTTAGCTCACCTGCCACCAGAATCGTATCCTCGTGAGAGGTCGTCACGATCCTTTCGATACCCACAAGACGATCTGTGTCTCCGTAACCGTCATCGTCAATGATGGTGACCGGATCGCCTTGGTAAGTGGTCGGGGCAGATCCGGTCCCCAGGGTTATCGTGATGCCTGAAGTAGTAGCGACACGCGCGTCCCCTCGCGAGTAGTCGGCCGTATCCCCGCTGCCCGCTCCGCCGTGGATCAGGTCGTTTCCAGACCCGCCAGCGATGTTGTCGTCGCCATCACCGCCGTAGAGATAGTCCGCGCCCGCTCCACTTGAAAGGGTATCGGCACCTCCCAGGCCAAACATTAGGTCAGCGGACCCGTCGGTTCGGGCCGCATGGTCAAGATTGTCGTCTCGATGCCCCAATCCATTAAATCGTCCGATCCTGACGTTTGTAATAATGTTACCTTCTGTGTACGACTGATTTTGCACGAGCACATCCATAGGCACGTAGCCGTCGTTTGTTCCTTCTGCGTATCCGATTTGAATAGCGTTTGTGATGCCCATTTCGACTGCGATTTGATTTTGAATATCTACAGTCGGACCATTCTGATTGATGCTAGATCCGTTTAGAGCTTGCTCGGATGTAATGTTCAAATCGAATACTTGGCTGATCACATGGATCAACTCGTGCACTATGGTCAGCGATATAGGTCCGTCGACCAGCTCTCCCTGAGCATTGAAATAGTTGAGAATGCCGGAAAGAGCTAGATCAATACCGATGTACCGATCAGGTGCGGCTATCCCGTTAGCGTAAGCAAAACCAGGATTGAGATCACCTGGAGGCGGATTGAAGCCACCGATCTTTATAGTTTGGCTAGCCACCCAGCCGTCGATCAAGCCCCGGAACGTTGGGCTAAGATTGTAGACATCTTGAATGTAGCTCAGCGTCGCGGTACGTTCCGCGCTGGTTAATTCTCGAAGCTGAGCACCCTGAGCATTACCCCACGTGCTCTGCGGCGTCCAAAACTCGATCCGGCTCGCAACAAACGTCCAAGACATTGTCGTCTCCTAAGGATTAATGGGAGATGTTCTGATCGGCCGAGCCTTAGCAAGGTCGAAGGGCTCGCCTGGGGTGACGTAGAAGAGCTGGCCGTCCTCGGCGCGGAACACCGCACGGCAGTCGATGGCCGCGCCGGTCCCGGTTGTGACGCACAGCAAATCCCGATTAGTGCTGAAACGGCCGTAGACGGTAAATCGAGACTGCCGTTCGTATGAGCCGTCGGCTCGGAACACTTCGGTTTGTCCCGCGATGGAGGAAGAAATCAAGGCGTCTCGAAAGATGTTCTGTATGTCACCCGAAGATAGACGTTGCGGTGTCTGAAATCCCGCCGTACAGGACAATACAAGTAATCCTGCAAATATTGGCACTAAACACCTCCACCATGCGCGGTTAACGCAAGGATGCGACAAGCAAAACACTCGTTGACCCATAGCTAGGTCCCAACTTCAATCTCTAGCTTTTGTGGCTGGTTCGAAATCACACGTCAAGGTCATCACAGAAACTTCATTGACTATCTATGGTTGATGATCATGAACTACGATTGGATACGCAGCCGGTACATAGCGAAGCCTGGCGGCTCTGACCCTGTGGTGGACAGCAACGGACGGCGGTTTCGGCCTGACCGCGGCGGTATCGGCGACAGCGGCCTTCGTCCTCTGGTCGCTGTCGGTCGCGGGGGTCATGATGACCAATCCGAAGGAGGAACCAGCATGAGCGAGGACCACCACGTCGCGGCCATCGTGCCGGCGAAGGACATCGACGTCAGCGAGGCCTTCTATCGGCGTCTGGGCCTGGAGACGGTCAGTGACTACGGCGACTATCGCCTGATGGACGATGGCCGGGGCTGGCGCATTCATCTGCGCGCGACGCCGGACTGGCCGCGCCGGGTCGAGGACAATCCCCTGGGACTGTATCTCTATGTCGAGGACGTCGATGCCGTGGCCGACCGGGTCCGTGAGCTGATCATCGAGCCGCAGGGCCCGCACGCCCGCCCTTGGGGGACTTATGAGTTCTCAGTCAGCGATCCCAGCGGGGCTCTGATCCGGATCGGGCGTGTGCTCGGCTGAAGGCGGACCCTTCCTCCGGACGGATGACCGTGGCATCGATCAGACATGCCGCCACCTGAACCCTTCGACGCCGCGCAGGATCTGGCCGATGCGCCTGCGCGGCCGGGGCTGCGGCAACGGCCCAAGGATG
The DNA here is from genome assembly GCA_020253595.1 of Brevundimonas sp. GTDB lineage: Bacteria > Pseudomonadota > Alphaproteobacteria > Caulobacterales > Caulobacteraceae > Brevundimonas. Next base: position 352 of record JADCBH010000054.1, on the reverse strand, counting down.
CTGCGACCCTGATCCTGGTGCGGCGGGGACGGCGGCCCGAGGTGCTGATGGGACGACGGGCGCCGGGGCATGTCTTCATGGCGTCGAAGTGGGTCTTTCCCGGCGGCCGGATCGACCGGGCAGACTTCGCAGCCGCTGCGGGGAGCGAGCCGGACGGGACGACGCGGGAGCGGCTGGAGGTCGAGGTCGATCCACGGCGAGCGCGGGCCTTGTGCCTGACCGCCGTGCGCGAGACGTTCGAGGAGACCGGCCTGATCGTCGGTAAGCCGGCACCGCCCGCGTCGGTCGCGGGACCCTGGCGCGAGTTTCGTCAGGCGGGGGCTCTGCCCGATCTGGCGGCCCTGACCTATGT
>JADCBH010000053.1 GCA_020253595.1 Brevundimonas sp. | reverse complement strand
GCCGAATCGACCGGGGATGATCTCGACACCATCGACGCCGGCCAGCCGACGTCGGGCCTCCGCCTCACCCGCATCCGAGCCCGTCATCAGGCGCACAGCCTCGCCGCCGGGACCGGCCAGGGCGCGGGCCAGGGCCTCCACCTCGTCCTGGGCGGGGGCGAGATTGTCCTCCCAGAGGTCCTCGTGACTGGGAAAGCCCAGCCACATGGCCCTGTGCGGGGCCCATTCGGCGGGAACGGGGCGGGACATGGCGCGGTTCTCCCTCAAGGGACGCGGGCAGATGGGCGAGGCTGGCCCCCGCGTCAAGCGCCTGGACAGAGCCCGCAAGAGAAAGGGGCGGCCCGTCGCCGGACCGCCCCCTGAAAGGTGACCCTTCCTGGGCCTTAGAACTGATAGCGAAGCGAGATCTGCGCGGCCCAGAGAGACGGGTTGTTCGCCCCCGGGCGACCCGCGAAGGACCGGGTCAGGGCCGTGGAGCTCGGGTTCGAGTAACGGTACCGGGCGCAGACCGGGCTGCCGGTTCCCGCCGCAGCGCCCGTCGCCGTCGCGCACTGAACGTCCACGATCCGGTTGTTGCCCTGGCCGGAACCCGTGGAACCGTACTCTTCGATGGTTCCCCAGCGATCGTTCAGCAGGTTGAGGACGTTGTAGACATCCAGAACCACCTTGAACTTGTGACCCTGGATCGGGGTCGGGACTTCCTGGCTGATCTGCAGATCCACCTGGTTCACATCGGGATTGCGGTTGTAGCCCTTGGGCACCACGCCGACCGGGAGGTCGAACCGGTTCACCGCAGCCCTGAAGGCGTTGAGCGTGTTGACGCTGTCGAAGGTGACGAAGCCGACATCCAGGTCGTTGGGGTTTGCGTCGGCGGCGAAGTCCGGAACGTAGAGCTGATAGGCGCCCCGGTTGGTGCCGAAGACCGGGCTGCGGTTGCCGCCCTGGCTCGCCATCGTCACGTTGAAGGGACGACCCGACCGGAACTCGCCAAAGAAAGAGATACGGGTCTTGGCGTCCGCAAAGAACGCCTTCTCGTAGCTCAGCTCAATCTTGGCGCGGTCACGGACTTCCTCATATCCCCGGCCATAGGCGTCGCTGTTGGGGTCCTCGGCCGCCGCGAGCTGGCTGGCGTACAGCGATCCGGAGGACGTGCCGAACCGAAGGCCACTCGTGGATTCTTCCAGATTCTGGCGGACGTAACCCACCGAGACATTGAGGTCATCGTCGAAGAAGCCCCGTGAGAGCCCCACCGCAGCGACGTATCCCTTGCCGCGCTTGTCATCGCCCACGACCAGGTCCGCCGCGGTCTGCACGTTGGTCCCACCGACCCCGGCCGCGGCGCGCGCAGCATCCGTCATGTTCAGGCCGTCATAGCGGAGCCGCCCGTCTGGGGTGAACTGCTGCTGCCCGTTCAGAAGAAGCGGGCGGACCTTGAAGTCGGTGTACCTGAGCGTCGAGATCACCTCAGTGACCACCAGGTCGGTCTGGGCCTTGAAGCCGAAGGGAAGATCGATGGAGCCGCTCAGGAAGAACTTCCAGGACGAGGGGATCTGGAAGGCCGGGTTGAGCGCGATCACCTCCGAGGCGGTCGGAAGGATGGTGGGCGTCACCAGACCCGTCACAGCCGACGGAAGGTCGTAGCCAAACCGTGCGTCCGCACGGTTGACGTTCAGAGCCGAAGCGCCCGCGGCCTGGGTGAAGGCGACATTGTTGCCCAGCTCCCGGAAGGTGCCGTCCGCGTTCCGCTCAATGGTCACGCCCGCCGCTGCAAAGCCCGTCGTGCTGAAGGAGGTGGAGAGCAGAACATCGGGAATGCCGCCGGCGAAGATCCCGGCGCCGCCCGTGATGCGGATGGACTCGTTGGGATCATACTTGAACGCCAACCGGGGCATGAGGATCGACTTGCCGTCATAGGTGGTCTGGTTGGAGAAACCGTTGCGGTCCCGGAAGAAGGGATTGGCGATCGGCTTGTCGTCGCTTGAGTACCAGTCATAGCGGAAGCCCGCCGTCACCTGCAGGTCGGTGCTGATATCAAGGACGTCCTGAAGGTACAGGCTGTTCTGCTGGTACTTGAACTTGGCTGCGGCGTCGAAAGGATTTCCAGAAGGAGCGTTCGAGTAGGTCAGACGATTCGCACGTCCGAGCTGGAAGTCGTTGATCGAGTCAAAATAGTAGACCCCGTCGCTATTGGGGACAAAGAGATTGATGACCTCGATGTTCTGGGATTCAAATCCAATTTTGAACAGATGATCACCAAGCGCATAGGTCGCCTTGGCCTGAATATTCAGATTCTTGGTCTCAAGCTCATTGGCCTGACGGAAGTTATCCGGGCCAATCCGAACATTGGAGAAGCCGGAAGCGCAGGTGGTCAGGACGGCGTCGGAGGTCGCTGCAGAGCAGATGATCAGCTCAGAGAACTCCTGTCCCGAATCCGGCATCTGCTGGCGCACATAGTCCCGCTGGGAGATGCGGATCTGGGTGTTGAGCGAGTCCGTCCACTGGGAATTCAGTTCACCGACGTAGGACGTGTCGTCCTCACCGCTCAGGTAGAAGTTGGACGAGAGTCCCGCCGTGCCGGCATTCAGGTTCGGACGGGCGGTCACCTCGGAGAGGGAGTAGCGGTAGGTGAACGAGGCGCGATGCTGGTCGTTGATGTTCCAGTCGAACTTGGCCGAGTACTTCTCGTCCAGGATCGGGGTGTTGCGCGGAATGCCGCCAGCGTTGAACTTGGTGGCGTAGGAGTTGTTCAGGATCCCGACGACCTGATCGATCGTCGATTGCGTCACGCCGCTGATGCTGTTGGCAAAGCCCGCCCCGGTGGGGCCGGTGACCACCGCCTCGCTGGACTCATACTTCTCGTAGGAGAGGGCGAAGAAGAGCCGGTCAGCCAGGATGGGTCCCGAAAGGAACCCGCCATAGTTGGTCTGGCTGATGGTCTGGGGGATAGACCGGCCCTTGACCTTCTCGCCGACCAGGCCGTCGTTGAGATAGTTCACAAAGGCGGAACCGGTGAAGTCATTACCGCCGGAACGAAGGACGATATCGATCGCGCCGCCCTGGAAGTCGCCGTTCTCGACATCGTAGGGAACCGACTGGACCGTGAACTGCTCCACGGCGTCGATGGAGATGGGGCCGCGCAGGGTGGGCAGTCCCCCGGAGTTCAGGCCGAAGTCGTCCTGCACGGACGCGCCGTCGATCGTGATCCGGTTCAGCTTGGGGTTGGACCCGGCGATGGAGACACCGCCGTCGGCCTGGGCGTTGGTGGACGTCAGCAGGTTGCGACGGGCGAGGTCCCGGATGTCCCGGGTGACCGAAACCACCGCCTCGATCGAGGGCCGGCTCAGGGTCGAGGCGATGCCGGAATTGCCCGCCTCGGGGTTCCGCGCGGCGGTGACAATCACCTCGTCCACAGCGGTCGTCGAGATCAGGTCGATGTTCAGGCGCAGGGTCTCCGCCTGGGTCAGGACCACGCCGGAGACCGTTTCGGTCTCGTAGCCCGGCGCGCTGACCGTCACGGTGTAGGGACCACCAACCCGAAGTCCCCGCGCATCGAACACGCCGTCTGCGCCAGACCGCGTGATGGAGCGGGTTCCCGAGGGGGTGTGAACCACGGTCACCGTGGCGTTGGCGACGGACGCGCCATCGTTGCCTTCAAGTTGGCCGCGGATGGCGCTGGTGGTTTCCTGGGCGAAGGCCGGGACGGCCATGGCGCACATCAGGGCGGCGACCGCCGCGCTGTTGGCGAGCGTTCTCGTGGACATCATGGATACCCCTTCTATCGGATCAATCCGGCCTGCAGCCTGCCCCGACCGGTCGGGCGTGCGTATACCGTGGATTGTCACATTTGGTGTGACGGTTTTTTAACAGTTCGCTCCATGTGCGGGAGTGCTGCAAAAACGCCACGCTCCGAGGCTTCTGACGCCCGTTTGCGAGGCGCCCTTCAGCCCCGTCCCGACCAGACCGCCCGGATCCGGGCGTCACGGCCGCAGCCGATCCGGTAGCGGTTGTAGTGGGCGGCATTCTTGACTGCGTAGTCCTGGTGGTAGCCCTCACCCACCCAGAAGGTCGAACGGG
>JADCBH010000052.1 GCA_020253595.1 Brevundimonas sp. | reverse complement strand
TGATCCGTGAGCTAGGCGGACCGGCGCGCGTGGCCAAGATCATCGGGTGCAGCCGACAGACGCCGTACACGGCGGCCAAGAGGAACAGTATCGGCCCTGCAATACTGGCCAAGATCCTTGAGCATTGGAGTGACTTCGGGGTCTCGAAGACTATCGCCGATTACTTCGTGGAGAAGCGGTGATGAAGTCGCTACCTTGGCACGAACTTATTCGTGAGCTTTCTAACGTAGGCATCTGCGCGTTCCCGCTGCGCCCCCGCTCGAAGCGGCCAGCGATCGAGAGCTGGGACGCCTACAAGGAGCGCCTCCCGACCGAGGACGAGATCGACGAGTGGGAGGCCACCCTGCCTGCCGACTGCAACGTCGCCGCCGTCTGCGGTGGCGTGAGCCGGCTCGTCGTGCTCGACGCGGATAGCGACGACGCCATCGCCTTCTGCAAGGTGCACGGCCTCCAGTCGCCGGTGCAGGTGCGGACGAGCCGCGGGGTCCACTACTGGTTCCGCCCGCCGCTCCATGGCCAGCCGGTGGCGAAGGTGGGGAAGCTGTTCGGCCGCGCCGACCTCCAGCTCCAGGGCGAGAAGAGCTACGTCGTGGCGCCCGGATCGGTCCACGAGACCGGCGTGGTCTATGAGTGGCAGCTACCGGTCGGGCTGACGTGGGACGAGGCCATCGAGATCCTGCCGACGTGGCGCGAGCGACAGATTGGGGAGGAGGGGGCCTTCGACTTCGATGCCCTCGACCTCTCCGGGGTGAAGCTGGCCACGGCGGAGGAAGAGGCGCGCGCCTTCAAGCTGGAGGCCGGCGGCGGCTACCGGGACGGCGACGGACGGAACAACGTGCTGGCCCGTTACCTCGGCCGCATGGTGGCGGAGGGGGCGCGCGACGACCTCGAAGCTGCGGCGGCGGCGTTCCAGGCCGCCTACTTCGACGACCCGCTCCCCGACCGCGAGGTGGCCAGGACCATCAAGTCGATCCTCGACGGCGACCGGCAGCGGCACCCGGAGCGGCACGGCTCGACGGCGCAGCCGAAGGTCGACCCGCTGACCCCGCTCCCGCCAAAGGTCGTGTTCTCGGCGGCAGACGTCCTGGGCATGACGGAGGAGCCCACGCCCTACGTGATGGAGCCCTTCGTGCAGGTGCCGGGCATCCACATGGTCTACGCCTACACCGGGGCGGGGAAGTCGCTGTTCGTCAGCCTCCTCCTCTGGCACGCCTCGCTCGGGAAGGACTTCGGCCCCTTCACCTTCTGCGACCTCGGGGAGGGGACGCTGGCGCGCACCCTCTACATCGACCTCGAAATGGGCCGCTCCACCATCATCCGGCGGTTCAAGGACGCGGCCCGCTCCTACGGCGACCCGGGCGATCGGATGCAGGTCTACGCCCCGTCGATGACCGCGGCCGACGGCGACATGCCGCTCGACATCCGCACCCCCGACGGGCTGGCCAATCTGGCCCGCCTCATCAACTCGACCCGGCCGCAGATTGTGGTGCTCGACAACATCAGGAACCTCTGCCCCGGCATGGACGAGGCCGACGCGGCCAGCTGGGCGCCAATCAATCAGGTGCTGAAGCGCCTGCGCAACGCCGGCCTCGGCGTGATCGCCATCCACCACAGCAACAAGCCGCAGCGTGAGGGGGGCAAGGTCCACGCCGGCAGCTACGCCGGCAGCTCGAACGCCCTGACCGTGGTCGAGACAGCCATCGAGCTGCAAGACCTCCAGCACGGACAGGTGAACCTGACCTACCCCGTCCTCGACAAGCACACGGGCCAGTTCGATCAGGTGGAGCGGGACGCGCGCGAGTACCTGGAGGACATGGCCAACCCCGACATCCTGCGGACGGCGCTCGCCGTCCGCTACGACAAGGTCCGCGATCGCGACCCCGAGCTTCACGGGACGCAGTACGTGGGGTTCGCCCGCCGGGCGGACGGCACCTACCGCATCGTCTCGACGCCGAGCAACCGGCAGCGGGCGGAGCGGATGTGCGCGGCCGGCATCTCCATCCCCCGCATCAGCGCTGTGCTGCGCGTCAGCGAGAAGACGGTGCGCCAGTGGTGCCAGTGCGAGGAGGACGAGGCGGACGTGAGCGGGATGGACCTGTCGGGCATGGGCGTGCCCGACCTCGCGTCTGAGTTGCTCAACGAGGAACTCGGCAACTAGAAGGCAATCGAGGGGGGATGTTCCATAATCACGGACATCCCCCACAACCTGGGCAGAGCATCAACGGCGGGAGGTTCCATAATCACGGAAACCTCCTCCACCCCCGGTTGAACCGCCACCCGCCAAGCCGGCCTCGCGCGCGCGTGCGCGCATTAATTACGTAGATAAGTGATTAAGCTCCCCTCCGCAGCGAAGCGGAGGAGGGGAGCGTGTAATTACTATTACTAAGGGGGCTGGCTGCGCCAGCATCGTGGGGTGCCGGGACCATGTCAAGTCGGAAAATGGTAAGCCCACCCCGTGCGTGAGCCGGTAAGGGTGCGGCACCCCCGGTAAGGGTGCGGGCAGCCCGGCCCCCTGGCGGGGCCGGTCCGCCCAGACGAACGTCCTTGAGCAGGTGCCCCACCCACCCGAACGTCGCGCCCATCACCACGGGAGCGACCACCCATGCCCACCGGCC
>JADCBH010000051.1 GCA_020253595.1 Brevundimonas sp. | reverse complement strand
CTGCCGTCACGGCTGTCCACTTCGGCTCCAGCGACACCACCTCGTTAGCCTACAACGAGGGCGCAGACTGGGTCGGCGTGCTGTTCGGCGGCTACAACGGGGTGGCTGCCCTGGTCGCATTCGGTCTGCCGGTTCTCGCCCGCCGGATCGGCAAGCGTGGGGCCCATGCGGTAGCGCTGGCCATGGGCGGTCTCGGGCTTATCGGGATCTTCCTGATCCGCGATCCGCAGATGCTGTGGCTGCCGATGGTCGGGGTGGGTATCGCCTGGGCGTCGATCGTGTCGTTGCCCTACGCCATCCTGTCCAGCGCCGTCCCGGGTCGGAAGATGGGCATCTACATGGGGGTCTTCAACATCTTCATCGTGGTGCCCCAGCTGGTCGCCGCGACCCTGCTCGGCCTCATGCTCAACGCCCTGTTCCAGTCCCAGGCGATCTGGGCCCTCGTCGTCGGTGGGGTCAGCTTCTTCGTCGCGGCGGCCATGTCGTTGCGCGTGCAGGAGGTGAAGACGTGAACCGGCGCGGGCTCATCGCCACAATCGCCGCCCTTCCCTTTGCCGGATCGGCACTGGCGCAGGCAGGCTCGGTCGCGGGAGGCCGGCTGGTCGAATACGAGGCCGTGACCTCGGCCTATCTCGGGCCACGAAACGTCACCGTCTGGTTGCCGCCCGGCTACGAGACGGGCTCTGATCGCCATCCGGTACTTTACATGCACGACGGCCAGAACCTGTTCGATCCCGCGCGGGCGAACTTTGGCGAATGGGGCGTGGACGAGCATCTGGTCCGCCTGATCGAGACCGGTCAGGTCCGCGCGCCGATCGTGGTCGGCGTCTGGAACACGCCGCTGCGTTTGCGCGAATACGTCCCGGCCGACCTGATCGCGGCCCTGCCCACCGAAGTTCGTGACACCCTCCTGCCGATGTACGGCGGAGCGCCGCTGTCCGACGCCTATCTGCGCTTCCTCGTCGAAGAGCTGAAACCCCGCTTCGACGCTGAATATCGGACCCTGCCCGGTCGCGACGACACGTCAACGATGGGAAGCAGCATGGGCGGCCTGATTTCTCTCTACGCCATGATGAAGCATCCCGACGTCTTCGGGGCGGCAGGCTGCCTGTCGACCCACTGGCCCCTGCGGCTCGAGCGGCTGGAGGGCGATGCGCTCAACACCTGGCGCGAGGCGGTGGTCCAGGCCTGGTCTGACGTGATCCGGGGCGGCCTGCCCGATCCGGCGACCCATCGCCTCTACATGGACCGGGGAGACGAGACGCTGGACCAGTTCTACGCCTTCTTCCAGTCGAGGATCGACACGGTGGTCCGCGATGTTGGCTGGGGTCCGGACCGGTTCAGGACACTGGTTTTCCCGACCGCCGAGCACAACGAGAGGAGCTGGAACAGCCGCCTCGACGTGCCCCTGACCTTCCTTCTTCCCGCTGCCTGAGAGTGACCGCCATGCGTAGACTGACCTCGATCCTCTTGGCCGGATCGGCCACCCTCGCGCTCGGCGCCTGCGCGTCCCTGCCCGACTGGATGCCCGGAGCCGCGGGCCAGAGACCGGGTGTCGCCGTCCAGGCCGTGGCCCCCGGCGCACCGGGCGAACAGCCGACCTGGGTGAACGCTGCCAAGACCGGCGTGGGGTCGTCCTACGAAGCCTATATCGACGGCCGCTACGGTCCCGGTGCCGCGACGGGCCCGGTGTCGCGCGTGTGGTTTTCCATCGCCGACGGTGTGCTGACCGAGACCATGTACGGCCTGATCCACGAGGCCCAGATCAAGCAGCTGCGTTTCGCCGTGGCGACGCCGACCGGGCTCGCGGTCGAGGGCACGGACACGACTTCACGTACCGAATACCTGCACACCGACACGCAGGGTCGCCCCCTGTCGCCCGCCTATCGCGTCACCACGACCGATCGGCAGGGTCGCTTTGAAATCGAGAAACGCATCTTTACCGACCCTGACGGACAGTCGCTGTTCCTGCGCGTCACCATCCGGGCGACCGGGAGAGCGGTCACTCCCCACCTTCTGCTGGAACCCCATATCGCGAACACGGGTGTGAATGATCGCGGGACGGCCACGGCCGATGCCTTGCATGCGTGGGAGGGGGGCACCCACCTGGTCCTACGCCCCAGCGCCCCGTTCGAGGCGACGACCGCGGGTTTCATGGGCACGTCCGATGCCATGACGGATCTGGCGGACGGCAGTCTGGATACTCTGTATGCCTCGACCGGTGAGGAGGGCGGCAACATCATGCTGGCCGGCGCACTGCCCGTCATCGAGGCGGGTCAGACCCTGACCCGCGATTTCGTCATCGGTTTCGGCAACAGCGAGGCTGCCGCCGAGGCGACCGCTGCCGCGACCATGGCGGCCGGTTTCGACACCGTGCTGGCGCGCTTCAACGGCGAGGGTTCGGCCGTCGGGTGGGAAGACTACATCGCCTCGCTGGACCAGCTGCCTCGCCTGGCCGCGCAATCCACTGACGGCGGCAACCTGGCCTACGCCTCAGCCCTGATGCTGAAGGTGCAGGAAGACCGGACCTATGCCGGGGCGCTGATCGCCAGCCTGTCCAACCCCTGGGGTGACACGGTGGACGCGACCAGCCCCTCGACGGGCTACAAGGCCGTGTGGCCGCGCGACTTCTATCAGGTGGCCATGGCCATGCTGGCGCTGGGCGATACCGAAACGCCGCTGGCCGCCTTCCGCTACCTGCCGCAGGTCCAGGTCGACACCGACACGCCGGGCAACACAGGAGCCACCGGCTGGTTCCTGCAGAAGACCTGGGTCGACGGCACCATCGAGTGGGTCGGTGTCCAGCTGGACCAGACCGCCATGCCGATCATGCTGGGCTGGCGGCTTTGGAAGGCGGGCCTCGTCTCGGATGCCGAGATGGCTCGCATGTATGCGGACATGATCAAGCCCGCCGCTGATTTCCTCGTCGAGGGCGGGACCATCGGCCTGCTCTGGAACGACCGCACCATCACCCCGCCCTGGACCCAGCAAGAGCGCTGGGAGGAGCAGGAAGGCTATTCTCCGTCCACCACCGCCGCCGTGATCGCCGGTTTGGTCACCGCCGCCGAGATCGCCCAGGCCTCGGGCGACGCGGCCTCAGCCGAGCGATATCTGGCGACCGCCGACGACTATGCATCCAGGGTCGAGGCCCGCATGTTCACGACTGAGGGGTCGCTGGGCGATGGTGACTACTTCCTGCGCCTTTCGCGCAACGAGGATCCCAACGATCGGGGCACCCTGGGCGAGAACAATGGCCAGCCCGGCCTGCCCGAAGACCGCATCATCGATGGCGGGTTTCTGGAGTTGGTGCGCTACGGCGTGCGGCCCGCCGACGCCCCGTCGATCCTGGCCACCCTGCCGGAATACGACGATCAAGGCCGCGAGGATCGGCTGCGGGTCCGCTACGACCTGAACGGCTTTCCGGCGTTCCGCCGCTATGGCAACGATGGGTATGGCGAGAATGCCGAAACGGGCGGCAACTATGGCGTCGGGGGCAATACACCGGGACAGCGCGGTCGGGTCTGGCCGTTCTTCACAGGCGAACGCGGGCACTATGAACTGGCGCGCGCCCTCCGTGCGGGTTCAACCGACCTGACGACGATCCGGAACACCTATGTGGCGGGCATGGAAAGCTTCGCCAACGAGGGCCTGCTGCTGCCCGAACAGGTCTGGGATGGCGTTGGCAATAGAACGGTTCATGGCTACCAGCCGGGCCAGGGCACCAACTCAGCTACACCGCTCGCCTGGACACATGCCGAGTATATCAAGCTGCTGCGCTCACTCGCCGATCGTCAGGTCTGGGATCGATACGCTCCGGTGGCGGAGCGGTACCGGCGCTAGGCAAAGGAATCTCCCTCCCCACAAGGGGGAGGGAGAAGAGCGTCATTAGAACGCCGCCTTGATGGTGGCGACGAAGCGGTCCTCGGCGATCGCGAGGCCGTCGATATCGGTGTCGTGGTAGCGGACGTCCAGCGTCAGGTTGTCGGTCAGGGCGTAGGCCGCGCCGAGGTTCCAGGTGACGTAGTCGTCGGAGACGTCGAGCCATTGCTGACCGACCGCGCCAGAGAGGGTCCAGCCGGCGGGCGTCGCATAGGCACCGTTCAGCTCAAGATAGGTTGCCTCATCGTCCGCTCCGAAGAAGTCGGGCGAGACATAGAAGGCAACGCCAGCGGTCACCGGGCCAATGGCGCGCGATGCGGCCGCCTTGAACTCGACGTAGTCATAGTCGGCACCGCCCGGGGCGTTGCCATACAGGTAGCTGACCACGCCGAAATCGAGCGCATAGCCGCCGGCCTCGGTGCGGAAGCCGCCATAGAGGTCGACCTCGAGGTCAGTGTCGTCACCAAAGTCGACGTTGGAGGCCCAGGCCCCGGCGTAGAAGGAGCCGTACGTCAGGTCCACGCCACCGGAAATGGCGGGATCTTCGAGGGACTGGCTCACGCCACGGAAGACGTAGTCGGTGCCGACTGCCGCATTGAACGAGATGTCGATGTCGTCTTGCGCCGAAGCGGCGAACGGCACGGCGGAGAGAAGCGCGGCGGCCAGCGCGGCGCAGGTCGTGTGAAGTTTCATCTGGATATCCCCTGGTTTCTTTTGTCCCGGCATTTTGAAGGCCACCGGGCACGAGGGAGGATCGCGCCCAGTGGTTACGTGAAGCTTAAGCTTTCTCCAGCGCCTCTCCGTGAAGGGTCGTATCCAACCCTTCGTCTTCCTGGGCGTCGCTGACGCGCAGACCCGTGGTGAACTTGCAGATCACCAGGATGATGAAGGTCACGACCGCGGACCACGCGATGGTCCAGGCCAGACCCATGGCCTGGGTCGGGATGTTGGCTCCTTCCGACAGGCTGTTCACCGCCGTGGTGGCGAACACGCCGGTCAGGATGGCCCCGAGAAGCCCGCCGGCACCGTGAATGCCGAAGGCGTCCAGACTGTCGTCATAGCGCAGCAGCTTCTTGAGCCACACCGAGGAGGCGTAGCAGACCGGTCCGGCGACCAGGCCGATGATCATCGCGCCCATGGGATCGACAAACCCGGCAGCCGGAGTGATGGCGACCAGGCCGGCAATCAGGCCAGACAGGACGCCGATCAGGCTGGGCTTACGCTTCTCAATGACCTCGACGATCTTCCAGGTCAGCGACGCGGCCATCGCGGCGACGATCGTGTTCAGCAGAGCCACCGAGGCAATGCTGTCCGCCGCCCAGGCCGAGCCGGCGTTGAAGCCGATCCATCCGACGAGCAGCAGGGAGGCACCGATCATGGTCAGGACGGGGTTGTGGGCGTTCATGGCCTCGGTACCGTAGCCTTTGCGCGGCCCAAGGAAGAGGGCGCAGACCAGACCGGCCACCCCCGAGTTGACGTGCACGACCGCGCCGCCGGCGAAGTCCAGCACCCCGGCCGAACCCAGGAAACCACCGCCCCAGACCCAGTGGGCGATAGGGGCGTAAACGAAGATCGACCATAGCACGGTGAACAGCAGCAGACCCGAGTACTTGAGGCGCTCGGCGAACGCTCCGGTGACCAGGGCCGGCGTGATGATGGCAAACGTCAGCTGGTAGGCGACCCACAGATACTCGGGCAGGCCCGGTGCCAGGCTGTGAGCAGAGGTCATGGTGACGCCGTTCAGGAAGGCGGCCTGGGTGGAGCCGATGAAGGACTGCACCGTGTCGCCATCGAAACCGAGCATCGGCTGCCCGACACCAAACGCCAGGCTGTACCCGATGGCGAACCAGCACAGGGTGGAGACAGCGGCAACGCCAACCGACTGGGTGATTGTGGCGATCACGTTCTTGCGGCGAACCATCCCGCCGTAGAACAGCGCCAGGCCGGGAAGGGTCATCAGGAGCACCAGCGCCGTCGACGTCAGGATCCAGGACGTGGAGGCCTCGTTGAGCTCAAGCGGAGCCTGGTGGGCCAGGAGCGTCGACGCGGGAGCGGCCTCTTCCTCAGGCACAGCGGCCGCCTCGACGGCAGCAGCGGCCTCGGTGGTGGCAGCTTCGGCGGTCTCGGCCACAGCGCCCGCCGCAGCCGCCACGGGTCCGGCGGGCGCAGCGAACGCACCCCCGGCATAGAATAGTGCTGCGGTAAGCAGACAGAGGGCGATCACCCCCGGAAGTCGATTTAGCAACTGCGACATGAGCATCCCCTCTTCGATCTCGCAGTTGCGAACTGTTTACCGCAATGGCGATCGACGCAAGGGGTTTATGGCGCTTTCGTGCAACTTTCGTGTGCCTTAGGCCTCACATCTTCACACGAAGAAAAGATTATTGCTCCGTTTTCTCGCTGCACTGCACAATGTCACTGTGTGACGAGCAGATGACGAAAGGGTTAACCCCGGATCAACCCCAGTGCATTTGCACCCGGTGCGAGGCCGCCCAGTGAATCGCCTTGATGGCGTCGATCACCGCCCCGGCCGCGGCGCGTGTGCCGAGTTCACCGCCCAGGTCGGCCGTAACCGCCCCGGCCGCCAGCACGGCTGCCACCGCAGCCTCGATGGACGAAGCCTCGTCTTCCAGATCCAGGCTGTGTCGCAGCATCATGGCCGCCGACAGGATGGTCCCGACCGGATTGGCCAAGTCCTGTCCCGCAATGTCCGGCGCAGAGCCGTGGATCGGCTCGAACAGACCCGGTCCCGACTCACCCAGCGACGCCGACGGCAACAGACCGATCGATCCGCCCAGCACGCTGATTTCGTCCGACAGGATGTCGCCGAACATGTTTTCGGTCAGGATGACGTCATACTCGCGCGGTTTGCGGATCAGATGCATGGCCATGGAGTCGACCAGGGCATGCTCCAGCGTCACCTGGGGGAATTCCTCGGCATGGATGCGGGTCACCACCTCGCGCCACAGGCGGCTGGTTTCCATGACATTGGCTTTGTCGACCGAGGTGACCTTGCCGCGCCGTTGCAGGGCCGTCTTGAAGGCGGCGCGCGCCACCCGCTCGATCTCGTGCACGGTGTAGATGCACAGGTCCGACGCCATATCGTCCGTGCGGGTCTTCTCACCGAAATAGACGCCACCTGTCAGCTCGCGGAAGACGATCAGATCGACACCCTCGACAATCTCCTTCTTCAGCGGCGATCGATGCGCCAGCACCGGCGAGACCTGAAGCGGGCGCAGGTTGGCGAACAGGCCCATGGCCTTGCGGATACCCAGGAGGCCCTCTTCGGGCCGGCGCTTGCCGCCGTCCCACTGGGGCCCACCGACCGCACCCAGCAGAACACCGTCAGCGGCCAGACAGGCGGCGGTCGTCTCCGGCGGCAGGGGATCACCGGTCGCGTCGATGGCGGCACCGCCGATCAGGTGCTCGGCGAACTCGAAGTGATGGCCGTAGAAGTCGCCAATGACGCCCAGTACGGCGCGCGCGGCCGACGTGACCTCAGGGCCGACGCCGTCACCGGGCAGGAGGACAATGTTGAAAGTCCGGGCGGTAGGCATCAGGCAGGCTCCTTGGCGTGAGCACGTTCATAGGCTTCGACAGCAGGCAGGTGGTTCTGCAGCCATCCGAGAGTGTCGACGCCGTCCAACAGGCACTGGCGGGCGAAGGGTTCGACGGTGAAGGGCACTGGCGCATGGTTGCCGCGCCGCACTTCCTGCGTCTCCAGATCCAGCGTCACCGGCTGCTCGGGATGGGCGGCGAGGTCGTCCCAGACCGCTTGATCCACGACCACCGGCAGGAAGCCGTTCTTCAAGGCGTTCGACGAAAAGATGTCCGCAATCGAGGTCGAGATGACGGCCCGAAAGCCATAGTCGACCAAAGCCCACGGCGCGTGCTCGCGCGACGAGCCGCAGCCGAAGTTGTCGCCGGCCAGCAGGATGCGGTGCTCAGCCGGATCGATCCGGTTCAGAACCGCCTCCGGTCTGGGCGTCCCGTCCGCTTCATAGCGCCAGTCGTGGAAGGCGTGACGGCCCAGCCCTTCCCGGCTGGTGGTCGTCAGGAAGCGGGCCGGAATGATCTGGTCCGTATCGATATTGGACTGCGACAGGACCAGGACCTTCGAGGTCAGGGCGCGGAAAGGTTCAGGCATCGACCGCCTCCTCGAGGAACACGCGCGGGTCGGTCAGCACGCCCATGACAGCGCTGGCCGCCGCCGTCGCCGGACTTGCGAGGATGGTTCGGGCGCCCTTGCCCTGACGCCCCTCAAAGTTCCGGTTGGACGTCGAAACCGCCAACTGCCCCGGACCCACGAAATCGCCGTTCATGGCGATGCACATGGAGCAGCCGGGGATCCGCCACTCGGCACCAGCTTCGGTGAAGACGGTATGCAGGCCCTCCGCCTCGGCGTCGCGGCGCACAGCCTCCGAGCCTGGCACGACCAGCATGCGCAAGCCCGGTTTGACCTTTCGGCCCCGCAACACCTGTGCGGCTGCGCGCAGATCGGGCAGGCGGCCGTTGGTGCAACTGCCGATGAAGACGACATCAACCCGCTGGTCCGTTGTCGCCCGCCCAGCCTCGAAGCCCATGTAGGCCAGGGCCTTGCGGTCGCTGTCCGAGGCTGGCTGAGGCACCGGTGCACCGATGGGAGCGCCCGCGTCCGGTGTCGTGCCGAAGGTCGCCATGGGCCGGATCGCCGCGCCGTCGATCACGACTTCCGCGTCGAAAACCGCCCCCGGATCGCTCGCCAGCGTCAACCAGTCGGAGGCAACCCGATCGAACGCTGCGCCAGCCGGCACGTGGCGACGGCCTTTCAGCCAGGCGACGGTCTTCTGATCTGGGGCGATCATCCCGGCCCGTGCACCCGCCTCGATCGACATGTTGCAGAGCGTCATGCGCCCTTCCATGTCCAGCGACCGCACCGCCTCACCCGCATACTCGATG
>JADCBH010000050.1 GCA_020253595.1 Brevundimonas sp. | reverse complement strand
GATCGAGCGGAGCCGAGACGACCCCGCCGAAACTCACACACAGGGCGGACGCCGGCGACGGCCCCGCCCCGGTCCCGGGCGAGATCGCCCCGGCTCCGCCGCTTCCCCGACCCCCTCGCGGCCGAGTACGGCGCGAGGACGATGACCCGTGTCCAGACTAACGGTTCAAGGCCGCCCGGCCCGCCGCCGCATAGCGGTCACCCACCACCGCCTCCTTCGGAAACGCCGCCTCGATCCGCGCCAGATCTTCCGGGGTCAGAACCATGTCGGCCGCCGCGACATTCTCCTCCAGCGTCCGGATCCGCCGTGTTCCGGGGATCGGAACCAGGGTGTCGCCCCGTGCCAGCACCCAGGCCAGGGCCAGCTGGGCGGCCGTGACGCCCTTGTCGGCCGCGATCGCCGTCACGGCATGAACCAGGTCGATGTTCTTCTGGAAGTTCTCGCCCATGAAACGGGGGTTGGTCCGGCGGAAGTCGCCCTCCTCCAGATCATCGATCGATTTGATCTCGCCGGACAGGAAGCCACGACCCAGAGGGCTGTAGGGCACGAAGCCGATCCCGAGTTCGTCGCACACCGCCAGCAGGTCATCCTCGGGCTCGCGCGACCACAGCGAATACTCCGTCTGCAGCGCGGTGATCGGATGGGTCGCATGGGCCTTGCGCAGCGTGGCCGGCGCGGCCTCGGACAGGCCCAGGAAGCGCACCTTGCCCTCGGTCACAAGCTCGGCCATCGCGCCGACGGTGTCCTCGATCGGCGTGTCGGCATCAACGCGGTGGAGATAGTAGAGGTCGACGTGGTCGGTGTTCAGCCGCTTCAGGCTGCCCTCGATGGCGCGGCGCACATTAGCGGGAGAGCCATCCACCTTCAGGGCCGTTCGCTCGGCGTTGTAACCAATGCCGAACTTGGTCGCCAGGAAGACGTGGTCGCGCTTGCCGGCGAAGGCTCGGCCCAGCAGTTCCTCGTTCGTATAGGGGCCATACATCTCGGCGGTGTCGAACAGGGTCACGCCCAGATCCAGCGCCCGGTGCAGCACGGACGTCGCGGTCGCCTCGTCGGACGGCGCGCCGTAGAAGGCGCTCATGCCCATGCAGCCGAGGCCGATAGCGGAGACTTCAGGGCCGGACTTGCCGAGACGACGGGTCTTCATGGGGAGGCTCCTCGCGATGTTCGCCACAAAATCGGCGCCCCGTCCGCCGATGACAAGGGCGAAGGGTCGCGCCGCGAACCGATTGATGCGTCAGTCGGATATCGGCATGGTCCCTGCTTGACGACCAAACGCAGACCGCGCGTCGATCCCGGATCGAGACCGCGACGCGCAGAACGGGGGGCCGCCACCTTGACCGATTTCCGCCGACGCGCGCTGGCTGCGCCGACGATCGCCATTGCGGCCCCGATGCTGGCCCTGGCCCTGTCGGCTGTCGCCCAGCCCGCCCTCGCCGCGCCGGAGCCCTATGAGGCGGTCGTGGCGGGCGAAGAGCAGCAGTCGCTGCGGATCACCCCGAACGCCCTCTCCGACGCGGATCGTCTCAGCTATACCAATGCCTTCGATGCCCTGCGGCGGGGCGACCTGGACGCCGCACGAGACGCAGCGCGGCAGGCCAACGACCGCGTGCTGCTGGGGCAGGTCGAGTTCGAGCGGCTGTTCCATCCCGACCATACGGCCACCTTCGAAGAGCTGTCGGCCTGGCTGAACGACTATGCCGACCTGCCGAACGCCCACCGAGCCTATGCCCTGGCCATGAGACGCCGCCCCGATGGCTCGCCCGAGCCCCGACGGCCGACAGGCAGCTTCGTCACCCGCACCTGGGACGCGGTCGCGGCCGGAGGTGGCAACTCTGAGGCTGATCCGGCGCGGGCGGCGCGAGTCGCGCTGAACCGCGATGACCTGGCGACCGCCCTCACGCTCGGGGAACAGATCGGCGACTGGTGGACCGTCGGGCTGGCGGCCTGGCGCACCGGCGACCACGCCCGCGCCTTTTCGGCCTTCGAGCGTGTGGCGGTCGACCCCACAGAGGATCCCTGGACCCGGGCGGGCGCCGCCTACTGGACCGCGCGGGCGGCGGGGCAGACCGGGCGGCAGGACCGCATCCAGGAGTTTCTGCGCATGGCTGCGGGATGGCCGGCGACCTTCTATGGCCAGATCGCGCTGCGCCAACTGGGCGAGGAGCCGGTCATCCTGAACGGTGGGCCGACGCCCTATGCCGCGCTGCAGACGGCCGCAATGAGCGACGAGCCCGTCGGGATCAATCAACGCGAAATGGACGCCTTCCTGCGCCAGGAGGCCCGGGCCCGGCGCGCGGTCGCCCTTTACGAGGTCGGACGCCGGGGCGATGCCCGCGATGAACTCAGGAATGGCCTGCGAACCGCCAGCGAGGCGACGCGGCGGCTGTGGACGGGGCTGGCCCGCGTGCTCGCGCCTCGCCTTGGCGGCAACGGGATCAACGACGCCACGCGCATCAATGCGGCCGACTACCCTCAGCCCGAGATCAACCCGGAAGGCGGCTGGACGCTTGAGCGATCGCTGGTCTATGCGATCGCGCGCCGCGAAAGCGGCTTCAATGCCGAAGCGCGCTCCCCTGTCGGCGCCTACGGCATGATGCAGGTGATGCCGACGACCGCCGCAGAGATGACCGGCGACCGGGGTTTCGTTACCAACCCCCGCCGCCTGTTCCAGCCCGCGACCAACGTGCGATTGGGACAAGAATATGTGAACCGCATGCTCGCGCGGTCCGAGTTCCAGGGCGACCTGCTGCGCGCGGTTGCCAGCTACAACGCCGGGCCACGTCCAATGCTCGATGCGCTCCAGAGACTGGGGCCGGACCCTGATCCCCTGCTCCTGATCGAGACCATCGACGTGCCCCAGGCCCGCGAATACGTCGAAAAGGTCGTCGCCGCCTACTGGATCTACCAGCGTCTGGCGGGCCGTCCCGTGAACACCCTGGACGCCATTGTGGCAGGCCAGCGTCATGTTCCGATCCGGCTGGACTATGTTGCCCCGCCGCCTGAAGAGACGACGCCCCAGACCCAGCTGGCGTCGACCGCTGCGGCCGGTGCGCCCTAGAGCAGACTTCCAACCAGCGACGCGCACAGGCAGCAGCCCACCAGAATGAAGAGCCCGTAGCTCATCAGGCTGGGTCGGCCCCGGACAGGTTGCTGCGGCGTGCGGTCGGCGGACATGGCGGTTCCCGAAATCGCCCCTAGGGATAACCGTGATCCCTTAAGTTCGGGTTCGCGGTCGCCCTTAACAGCGCGTTCGCCGTCCTAATGAGCTCCGCCCCTCGCGAGTTCCGTCCACTCGAGGAAATCCGGATGCCGCAGCAGCTCCGACACATAGGCCGCGGCCGACCCATCGTCGCCATGCGCCGCCAGATCGATCTGATAGTGCCGGAACCGGCAAGCCACCGGCGTCAGGAAGGCATCAGCCATGGACCACTCGCCGAACAGATAGGGCCCGGTCGCGCCAAAGCGGGCCCGCATGGTCGTCATGATCTCGACCAGACGCCGCACGTCGCTGGCCACGGCCGCGCTGGTCGGCGGATCGGCGCGATCATCGCCCACCATCGTATGGATCAAGCCACTGGCATCCGGCCCCATGCCGCACTCGGTCCGCAGCGCCCCGAACCCGGAATGCATCTCGCAGACCACCGACCGCGCCAGCCACCGGGCCGCCGGATCCGCTGGCCACAACTTCGCCTCCGGATACCGCTCGGCGGCCCAGACCGAGATTGCCAGCGAATCCCAGATGGTCTCACCCTCGACCTTCAGCAGCGGCACCTTGCCCGACGGGGACACCTCGGCCAGCCGCTCCTTCCAGCCTTCGCCGTAAAGCGGGATCTCGGTCAGCGTGAACTCAGCCCCGCACTGCTTCAGCACCAGCCAGGGCCTGAGCGACCAGGTCGAAAAGGCGATGTTGCCGACGATCAGTTCCATGCTGGCTCTCTCTCCTGCCCGCTGTTCCTTGACATCGGCGGGCCACACCGCCTTTACCGCGCCTCATGATCAG
>JADCBH010000005.1 GCA_020253595.1 Brevundimonas sp. | reverse complement strand
CACCAACCTTGCCAACGGTCGGCGCGTCGTGCTGCGCGTCAACGATCGGGGGCCGTTCGTGGACGGACGCATCATCGACCTGTCGCGCGGGGCGGCCGAGGCGCTGGACATGCTGAACCGTGGGGTGGGCGAGGTCCGGGTGCGCTATCTGGGCCGCGCGCCGCGTCTGAGCAGTGTGCAGAGGCTGCAGGTCGCGGAGGCCGCGCCCCCGGTCGTCGCATCGCCACCACCCACTGCGTCACCCCGCCAGACCTACTGGATCGAGGTGGCGGCCTTCCCGAACGCGCAGGCCGCGCGAGAAACGGCTGAGCGGCTCGGCGGTCCGGCTCAGGTTCAGGCGGCGACGAATGGCGCGATGTTCAGGGTCATCAGCGGCCCCTGGCCCGATGCCAATGCTGCCGAACAGGCGCGGCAGGAGACGATCTCGCGCGGCTATTCCTCGGCCCAGCTGATTCCGTCGGGCTGATCCCCACTTTCCGCGCGGCGCGGCCTTGGCCCGGAGGCTGGGGACCGCCATTGTGCCGCCGTGACGCGCGGAAGATTCATCACATTCGAAGGCGGGGAGGGGACGGGCAAGTCCACCCAGGCCGCGCGACTGGTCGAGCGCCTGTCGCAGCGGGGACTCGATGTCGTTCGAACCCGTGAGCCCGGAGGATCACCCGGCGCCGAGGACATTCGGGCGCTGGTCGTCTCTGGCGCGGCCGAGCGCTGGTCGGCGCGGACGGAAGTGCTTCTGATGTATGCATCGCGGTCAGATCATCTGGAGCGGACGATCGTCCCGGCGCTGGACGCCGGACAATGGGTCGTCTGTGACCGGTTCGCTGACTCCAGCCGGGTCTATCAGGGTCTGGCCGGGGGCGTTGATCTGGACCTCGTCTCGGCCATCGAGCGCGGCGTGGTCGGGGATCATCAGCCAGACCTGACGCTTGTGTTCGATCTGCCCTTCGAGGTCGGCCTTGAACGCGCGATGGGACGCAGCGCCGCCGAGACCCGGTTCGAGAGCAAGGGCGCGGCGTTTCACGCCAGGTTGCGCGAGGGTTTCCGGGCCGTGGCCGAGGCCAATCCGCTTCGATGTCGCCTGATCGACGCGAGCGGCGAGCCCGATGCTGTGGCCGAAAGGGTCTGGGCGGCGGTGGAGCCCATGTTGTGAGCCATCCCCGCGACCGCTTCGACCTCGTGCCGTCCGAGGCCGCAGAGCGCGCCTTTATCGATGCGCGGGAGCGAGGACGGCTGCACCACGCTTGGCTGTTGTGCGGGCCCGAAGGCATCGGCAAGGCGACCTTCGCCTATCGCGCGGCGCGGACGCTGCTGGGGGCGCGACATGACAGTTCGCGCGGCCCCTTGGGCGCGGCACCGACCGACACGGTCAGCCAGCTGATTTCGGCCCAGGCCCATCCCGACCTGCTCGTGCTGGAGCGGCTGGTGGAGGGGGGAAAGACCAAGAAATCGATCTCGGTGGATCAGGCGCGCGACCTGCCGGAGTTCTTCTCCAAGAGCCCCTCCCAATCCCCCTATCGTGTGGCCATCGTCGATGCAGCGGACGACCTGAATGTCAATGCAGCCAATGCCTTGCTCAAGGTTCTTGAGGAACCGCCGGAGCGTGGCGTCCTGTTCCTTGTGACCCATGCCCCGGGCCGGCTGCTGGCCACCATCCGGTCGCGGTGTCGGCGGTTGATCTTTGCGGCGTTGGAGCGGAACGAGATCGCCCGGCTGATCATACGACAAACCGAACTGGATGCGGCCGAGGCCGACCGGATCGCCGATATGGCGCGCGGGTCACCCGGTGCGGCCCTGGCCCTGGCCTCCGGTACGAGTCTGGCGCTCGATGCCCTGGCTCATCGGTGGGTCGATGAGGGGATGATCGATGCGGCCGAGGCCCTGTCGGTCGCCGATGGCTTCAGGGGTGCGGGAGGACAGGCCCGGTTCGAGGCCTTGATGGATCGGCTGGCGGCCGCCGTCCGTGACCGGGCGCTGGCGTCAGGCGCAGAGGGCAGGGGAGAACCCTGGGCCGAGTTGTGGGGGCGGCTGACGGACCTGCCGGAACGGGCTGCGGCCGTGAACCTGGATCGCGCCGACTTGCTGGCCGCCGCGCTTGCGGACCTGAAGCGAACGCGCGACAGGGCCGCCTGATGCTGATCGACAGCCATGTGAACCTGCACGCGCCGCAGTTCGACGAGGACCGCGACGCCGTTATAACCCGGGCACGCGAGGCGGGCGTTGGGATGATGGTCGAGATCTCCGACAAGCTCTCGACCTTTGAAGCGACCCATGGCCTGGCCATGAGCCATTTCGACATCTGGTGCACCGTTGGGGTCCATCCGCATGAGGCCAAGGATCATCTGGCCATCACGCCCGAGCACTTGATCGCCTTGTCAGAACGCCCGCGCGTGGTTGGTATCGGCGAGTGCGGCCTCGATTTCCATTATGATCTCAGCCCACGGGATCAGCAGGAGCAGGTGTTTCGGGCCCACATCGGCGCCGCTCGCCAGACCGGATTGCCGCTGGTGGTCCATACCCGCGAGGCCGACGACCGCATGAGTGCGATCCTGACCGAGGAGATGGCTGAGGGACAGTTCCGTTTTCTCATGCACTGCTACACCAGTGGTGCAGAACTGGCGGAAATTGCAACAGAACTTGGGGCCTGGTTCTCGGTGTCCGGAATCGCCACCTTCAAGGCCGCCGAGGATGTGCGAGCCGTCATTCGCTCTATGCCGGGCGATCGCATCATCGTCGAGACCGACTGTCCGTATCTGGCACCCGTGCCGCATCGGGGACGTCGAAACGAGCCGGCCTACATCGGCCATGTGCTGCAGGCCCTGGCCGACATCCGGGGCTGGAGCCGGGAGGAGGCGGAGGCGCGGACGACGGACGCTTTCTTCGCCCTGTTCGACCGCATTCCTCGGCCGGAGGGCGTGTGAGCGGCGAACTGGAGGTCACGATCCTGGGCTGTGGCTCCTCGGGCGGCGTGCCGCGCGGCGATGGCGACTGGGGCGCGTGCGATCCGGCCGAGCCGAAGAACCGTCGCATGCGATGTTCCATGCTGGCGCGCCGCCGCGGCCCGGACGGTGAAACGGCGGTGTTGATCGACACCTCGCCGGACCTGCGCGAGCAGATGCTGGCGGCCGGGGCGAGCCGGGTGGACGCGGTGCTCTATACCCACGACCACGCCGATCAGACCCACGGGATCGACGATCTGCGCGTCTTCGCGCTGCGCAGGCGAAAGCGGGTTCCGGCCTGGATGGATGGGGCAACAAAGTCAGCACTTACAACGCGTTTCGACTACATCTTCGAGTCCAAGGAAGGTTATCCCGCCATCGTCGAGGCGCACGATCTACCGCCGCATGGCGTGGACTGGAGCCTGGACGGTCCTGGCGGTGCCATACCGGTCCGGACGTTCGACTAGGCGCACGGTCCGATCCGGTCGGTCGGCTATCGACTTGGGCCGATCAGCTATTCGAGCGACATCTCGGATCTCGATGACGCGGCAATCGAAACCGTGCGCGGGTCGGCGCTCTGGATCATCGACGCCTTGCGCTGGACCCGGCATCCCACGCACGCCAACGTCGACCAGGCGCTGGCGTGGATCACAGCGGCCGATGTCGGGCGCGCCGTGCTGACCAATCTGCATATCGATCTGGATTACAGCGCGCTGGCGGCCCTTGTCCCGGCAGGCGTCGAGGTTGCGTACGATGGGTGGTCCGCGACCCTGAGGCTAGAGCCCCGATGAGCGTCCTGCGGATCGAGGAGATCGACGACAACGGCTTGGCGCGCACCTGGCCGGTCATGGCGCAGTTGAGACCGCATCTAAGCGAGGCGGAATTTCTGGCCACGGTCCGGCGGTTGCGCACGACCGACGGCTTCAGGATTTTCGCTGCCACGCGCGGCGGCGGCGACGTGGTCGGAGTCGCGGGCGTGCGGCCTATGGAGCTGCTGTACTGCGGTCGTATCCTGCAGATCGACGATCTGGTCGTCAGCGAGGCCGAACGATCGACGGGTGTCGGCAAGGCGCTGGTCGACCATGTGAAGGCGGAAGCCAGAGCTCAGGGACGTTCAGAGGTGCACCTGGATTCCGCGCTCGTGCGAGCGGACGCCCATCGCTTCTATGATCGAGAAGGATTTGAACGGCTTGGCTATCATTTCCGTATCAGACTATGAGCCGCACCATAGCTCATATTTCACATAATATATCTTAGGCGAGAAACGGAGACGTCCCCATGGCAGGCCTGAAGGACAAACGCGGCTTCATCGATAAGGATCGCCTCGACCTCTCCGAGCGCCAGGCGGTGGAGTACTGGATGAAGCGCTGGGGTGTCACCCGAGACCAGATCACGGCCGCCCACCGCAAGGTCGGCCGTATGACCAAGGACATCGCGGCAGAGCTCGGAAAGAAACGCTGACGACCGTCAAATGTGGATCACTCGCCCCCAGGCATCCAGCGACGCCTCATGCATGGCCTCAGACATCGTCGGGTGCGGATAGACGATGCCGTGCATCTCTTCTTCCGTCGCCTCAAGCGTGATCGCTGTGACGTAGCCCTGGATCATTTCGGTGACCTCGGAACCGATCATGTGGGCACCGATCAAGGCGCCGGTCTTCGCATCGAAGATGGTCTTGACGAAGCCGTCCGTTTCTCCGGACGCGATGGCCTTGCCGTTCACCTTGAAGGGGAAGCGGCCCACCTTCACGGCGCGCCCGGCCTCCCTGGCGCCCTGTTCCGTAACTCCGACCGAGGCGATCTGGGGCTGGGAATAGGTGCAGCCAGCGATGGGGCTGTTCATCTGCGGAGTCTTGAACCCGGCGATGAACTCGGCAGCGTGGATGCCCTCGTGAGACGCCTTGTGCGCCAGCCAGGGCGCACCGGCGCAATCGCCGATGGCATAGAGCCCCTTCACATTGGTCTGGCAATGGCCGTCAATCCTGATGTGGCCGCGGTCCATTTCGACGCCTAGCGCCTCCAGGCCAATGCCGTCAGTATTGGCGGTGATGCCCACAGCCGAGATGCAGACGTCAGCCTCTAGTGTCTCAGCCTTGCCGTCGGCCTCGATGGCGACCTGGACGCCCGTCTTGGACTTGGTGACCTTCGTCACCTTGGCACCGACGCGGAACTTCATGCCGCGTTTCTCGAAGGATTTCCGGGCGGCGGCTGAGACCTCTTCATCCTCCACCGGAAGAATGCGCGGCAGCGCCTCGACGACGGTCACCTCCACGCCGAGCGCGCGATAGAAGCTGCCGAACTCAATGCCGATGGCCCCCGAGCCGATGACGACGATCGACTTCGGCAGGAACTTGGGCGTCATGGCCTCGCGGTAGGCCCAGATGCGGTCGCCGTCGGCCTCCAGACCAATCTGCGGAAGGGCGCGGGCGCGGGCGCCGACGGCCAGCATGACGGCCCTGGCCTCGACCGTGCGGGACCCGCCGGCCTTGAGCGCCACGACGACCTTGGGAGCCCCCTGCCCCTTTTCCAGCTTGGCCGTGCCTTCGATGACCTCGATCTTGTGCTTCTTCATCAGGAAGCCGACGCCGGAGTTCAGCTGTTTGGCCACCCCGCGCGAGCGGGCGATGATGGCGTCGAAGTCAAAGCCGACCTTCTCCACGGCCAGGCCGTAGTCCTTCAGATGAGTGAGGGATTCGTACTTCTCGCCAGACTTCAGGAGCGCCTTGGTGGGGATGCAGCCCCAGTTCAGGCAGATGCCGCCCAGCAACTCGCGCTCGACGATGGCGACCTTCTGGCCCAGTTGGCTGGCGCGGATGGCGGCCACATAGCCGCCGGGGCCCGAGCCGATGACGATGAGATCGAAGGTGTCAGCCATTGTGGATCAGCTTTTCGATGTCGGGCCGGATGGCCTCGGGTTCGACCTGGGGCGCGTAGCGGGCGACCACCCTGCCCTCACGGTCCGTCAGGAACTTGGTGAAGTTCCACTTGATGTCGCGGCTGCCGAGGAAACCCTTCTTCTGTTCGGTTAGCCAGGCGTAGAGCGGGTGCCTGCCCGGTCCGTTGACCTCGATCTTGTCGAACAGCGGGAACTTCACGCCGTAGGTCGAGGAGCAGAAGGCCGCGATCT
>JADCBH010000049.1 GCA_020253595.1 Brevundimonas sp. | reverse complement strand
CTCGGCTGCGACATACACGCCGCACACGCATGCCGCGTGCTGCCAAGCAGCGTAGTCGCCTTCCCCACTTCGACAACCCGCTACGGCCGCACCGCGAGCGCCGACCCCTCGGGCCGCCGCAGGCGCCCGGACCCCTTCCGTGCGACTGTGCGCGGCGGCGCCTGCACGGTGTTGCCGACGGCGTGTGTGGCGAAGACCTGCATCGTGACCGTATCCCGCGCCCCACTTGGCAAGCGAGGGTCCATGGAGCGACCCGCCCAACGTCTTTGGCCATCAGCCGCGAGCGCCGCTGCGGCGCTCGTCGGTCTGCATGGCCTTGTTGGGCCGCTCCTACACCAATCGCGGTTCATGGCACACTTGAGGCACATCAGGCATCTCGCAGCAACTACTCAAGCGATGAACGATGAACGATGAACGATAAACTCTCTCTTGCTGATCATACGGATTTCGATCCATATCGATGAGCTCAAGAAACCCAGAGCCGCGGAAATGCCCGCGTGGGCCACGCGACCTTTCGCCAATGCTCCCATGCATCCGCAGGGCTCAGTCACAAGAATCGCGACGAGCAACCCTACAGCAGCCAGGCACACAAGCGCACAGCACACCCACACGAGCCCGTAGCCACGGAGAACGAGCAGAGCCGCCAAGATCTCAGCGGTCCCGCTGCCTCGGGCAACAAACGGGATTATGATTGCGTGAGGGTCCGGGGCTATCAACTTCGCGGCGCCGACGCTGACAAGGAGCGTCGCCAGCATCAACCTTCTCCATCCGCAGGGAGTCATTTGGGTGCTGCTACGGCCGTAGCCTGATTCGCATCTAGCTCGAGCATAACTTCGCCAAATAGATGACGCCTAAGGTATACCCGCAACGGGTATCGCGGCAACCAGATTTGCAGCCCACCCCCACTACCGACGTTACCTAAATGGAGGGTCCAACCTTCTGCTGACGCCAGGAGATCCGCTCCACGCCAGCAGCGGTCGAATTGTATGTCCACCCACCTGCCAGCGGACGGCACATCGTAACGGCTTCTTCTCGCTTCGACTACGAAGTCGGCGACTGCGACGAGCCGCGCGAGGCCTTCATGTGTTTCGATGATTGGCGCCCTGAGTCGCTGACCATCCAGTCCATAGAGCTTAAACCCGCCATCGCCCGCGGCCTCGAGGTACCGGCCCGAAGGCGCCGCCATTCGTGCCCTGCCCCCGAAGACGCTGGCCAGCCGAATTTCAATGGGCTGCGTGTGAGGATTTAGACAGAGACGAGGTGGCGGCTGCCCCTCTCTAATCACCTGGGCGGTGATCGAAAAGAAGTCGAAGGCGGCGCAACCGAGCCTCACGCGGGTTGAATAACCTGTTGACGACCAAGACGCAAACTCGAACCCGCCGGTTGCGTCAGGCCTGTACGCGACGTCGTCGAGATTGAGTTCCGCGATCTCAACGCCGACATGTGCGAGGATCGCCGGCCATTCGCTGAAGCACACGCGTTGGGCCTCGGCTTGTGGTACGATAACTTCGACACGGCGCGCTTCGTACCCCACGTAAAACTGCGGCTTCGCAGGTGAGGTCGACTCACCGCGAGTCCACCAGAGAGAATAGTAACCTGGGACCAACGGTCCGAAGCTCGCTCGCTTTCGAGTGACGTTGGAACGCATCGCACGCGGGTCACTCCTAAGGAATACTTGCCTGCTACGGCCCCGCGGTTCCGGGCCGTACAATAGAAGTCCAAGATCGGTATCACGGCCGACATCCACTGTCAGATCTAGCGTGGAGCGCTCCAAGGCGACCATCATGGTTTGGCCATACCGAATATTCGCCTTGGGCACGATGCTTAGATTAGCATGAAGATCGAAAACGACGATGTCGCCCAGGATCTCGCTCTCGCGGAGAACCAGTGTCGATCGGTCGAATACGCGGATGTCGCCCGCGGCCTGCGCGAACACTGGGGGCATCGCGCCGCAGGAGAGGAGCGTGAAGCGCTCAGCGAGCCGCACATCATGACTCGCGTCGGCCAAGGCGAAGGTATCACAGCGGTCAGCACCGATCCCCCATAAGGGCATGCCGAACATCTCTAGCCGAACAAATGCGGAGCTATCCCCGGCGACAGAAAACTGACCAAAGCTGTCTGCCAGCACATGCGTGTCCGTGCCTGCATCCTTCCCTGCCGCGTCCCGAAACTCGATGGCAACACGAGCGCCAGCAATCTCCGAGTTCCAGTCCAGGACGCGGAACCTGCACTCCACTACCGACGAGAAGTCCAAGTCCACGTCCAAGCACTGACCTGCCGCCACCGAAACTTCCTTCACTCGCCGTGGCGTAGAGGAGCTTGTAACCGCCACCACTCGAATCGGCCGACCTGAGGGCACTGTTATGACGGCCGGCTCAGCAGCGCAGGTGTTGCCCCGCCAAAGCACCATCTGTGGCTCTACCTGCACGACCTGCACTGACACGGCCGAGTGCGGTCCTAACGGGGCCGCCACTGGGAATACGCGGATGGAGCCCTCTCCCGCGGCCCGCTCCGCGTTCACTCGAAGCGGAGACGGGGCACCATCCGGCCCTGAAGGCACGCGTGGCCCACCGCTCGTCGGACTTGGCACGGTTTGCGGGGCATCAGCGGACGGCGTCACTGTTACGTCGCCCTCGCCCAGGCCGAGCCAGAGGAACAGCGCTACGACGCCAAGGGTGCATCCTAGCGCAACTCCTGTTTGAAGTTGCTTCATCCGGCAGCCTCCCGCTCTCTTTCGTGCCTCCGGGTGAGTCCCGCACCTAGGACTGTGAGATGCGGCAAGTCTTGCCCCAGTCTGGCAGCCATTGAATTGGATACCCAGCCCTTCGTTGGGGGCTGCAACCCAAATCCGAATCGGTCGTGCACCGAAGCTCT
>JADCBH010000048.1 GCA_020253595.1 Brevundimonas sp. | reverse complement strand
GATCGAACCCGGCACGGCGGGTCTGCCGACCCCGACCGTCACCCGCGTGGGCAATGAGGTTCGCATCGACGGCAACCTGGGTCGCCGCGCCATCCGCAACTGCCGCAGCGGTCCTGCCGATGCCCGTCAGCCGGGCGAGGGGGCCTCGGTTCAGGTGCGTGAACACGGAACTGTGCAGCTGTCGGCCGCGCCGCTGATCGTCGTGCGCACCCCGCCTGCCGTGGATGTCTCGACAGAGAATGCCGCTGTGTACGGGTCCATTGGCCGGGGTGCCACCTCGATCGAGCTGGGCAGCGGCGGCTGCGGTGACTGGACCGTGGCCAACACGGCTGGATCCATGGACCTGTCTATCGGCGGCTCTGGTTCGATCCGAGCCGGGACGTCAGGCCGTCTGGAGGCGGCCATCAGCGGCTCGGGAACCATCACGGCGGGCGCTACCAACGATCTGGACGGCTCGATCAGTGGGTCAGGCACGGTGACCGTTGCCGCCGTTAGCGGATCGGTCGACTCGGCAATCACTGGTTCAGGCGACATCCGGGTCAATGGCGGTCGGCCCCGCTCTGTGGACGCCTCCATCGGCGGCTCTGGAGACATCACTGTCCAGGGCGACGCCGGGGATCTCGATGCTTCGATCGCTGGATCGGGCGACATCACGGTCACAGGCACAGTGTCCAGCCTGGATGCCAGCCTGGTCGGGGCCGGCAACGTCAACGTGGGCCGGGTGACCGGCTCTGTGTCCCAGTCCATCATGGGCGGAGGACGCGTCAGAATCGGCGGCTGATCCCCCCACCAGCCTGCCGAACGTCGGGACGGCCCGGGAGCGTGGAACCCCCCGGGCCGTCCAAGTGTCGTGGGGTCGGTCGCATCGGCCTGACTTGCCCGGTCGACGGTCCACGCGGATAAGGGGGCCTGCGGAGAACGTTGCTCGCCATGTTGGCCATCCTGACTGCCCTTGTCGTTCAGAGCCTCGCGCCGCCGGCCGTGACGGCGGAGCGCACAGGCCCGGGCCTGTTCATCTATCATCGGGTGAGTGTGGACTGCGGCTTCGTGGAGCATCAGCATGGCCGCAATGCCATTTGGGGGCGCTGGACGGCACTGACCTCGGAGGTTGCTTTCGAGGTCGCCGAAGCCGGGGGCGGCGAGGGCCGGTTGGTCCTTCAGTGTCGCGACGGCGACGACTGCATCGACACCGGAACCCGCCGGACCGACCCGAGCCTTTCGCGCCACGAAATTCCTTTCGCCACCCCCGATCTCGCGCGCGACTATCTGGACCGTGTCCAGGTCCAACTGGCCGCGTGCCCTGCCGGAGCGGGATGACCGCAAGTCGATGAGGAATGGCGCGGGCGAGGGCCAGCCGCCGGTCGTGGCCAAAGCCGTCGTTCGCCCGCTTGACGAAAGCGGAATCGGCCGTCATAAGCCCCCATTCTTGTTGGACTGGCTGTGCGGCCACCTCTTCCTTTCGGGGAAAACGGTCGCAGACGCAGTTCGCAGGAACGACCTGAGTTACCGTTCTTTGCAGCGACTTAGGACTTCAACGGCCTTCGCGGGCGTCCGCGTGGGCCGATCGTTTTTGCGAAACGTGCGTACCTGAGGGGGAGACCCCGAAAGGCTCCGGTCTTTGAAATGGTTCACAGGGACGCAGGTTCGCCTGCTTGGGAATAGCTACCGATATGGATCAGAGCATCCGCATCAGGCTCAAGGCCTTCGATCACCGCGTCCTCGACTTTTCGACGCGCGAGATCGTCAACACCGCCAAGCGCACGGGCGCGACCGTTCGTGGTCCGATCCCGCTGCCGACCCTGATCGAAAAGTTTACCGTGAACCGCTCGCCGCACGTCGACAAGAAGTCGCGCGAGCAGTTTGAAATCCGCACGCACAAGCGTGTCCTCGACATCGTCGACCCCACCCCGCAGACCGTGGACGCGCTCATGAAGCTCGACCTGTCCGCCGGCGTGGACGTCGAGATCAAGATTTAAAGTAGAGAAGGCGGGATCCGATGCGCACGGGCGTGATCGCCAAGAAGCTGGGCATGACCCGCGTGTTCGCCGATGACGGCGCGCACGTTCCGGTCACTGTGCTTCAACTCGACGACTGTCAGGTCGTCGGCCAACGCACCCAGGAGCGGGACGGCTACGTCGCCCTGCAGCTGGGTGCCGGGGCCAAGAAAGCCAAGAACACAAACAAGGCCCAGCGCGAAACCTTCGCCAAGGCCGAGGTTGAGCCGAAGCACGTGGTCATGGAGTTCCGCGTGTCGGAAGACGCCATGATCGACGTTGGCGCGACCCTGTCGGCGGACCACTTCGTGGCCGGCCAGAAGGTCGACATCCAGGGCGAGACCATCGGTAAAGGCTTCGCCGGCGCCATGAAGCGCTGGAACTTCGGCGGTCTGCGCGCCACCCACGGCGTCTCGGTCTCGCACCGTTCGCACGGTTCGACGGGCAACCGTCAGGACCCGGGTCGCACCTTCCCCGGCAAGAAGATGGCCGGTCACCTGGGTGTCGAGACGATCACGACCCAGAACCTGACCGTCGTGAAGGTCGACGCCGAGCGCGGCCTGATCATGGTCAAGGGCGCTGTCCCCGGCCACGAGGGTTCGTGGGTCAAGGTCCGCGACGCTCACAAGAAGCCGTTCGACGGCGTGCCCTTCCCGGGTTCGTTCAAGACCAAGGGCGGCCAAGCCGCTGCCCCGGCCGAAACGCCTGCCGAAGAGCCGGCTGCGGTCGAAGCCACCGAAGGCGGTGAAGCCTGATGAAACTCTCGGTCATCAAACTCGACGGCAAGGCCGCCGGTGACGTGGAACTGTCGGACGCCGTCTTCGGCATCTCCGACATCCGCGGCGACCTGCTGGCCCGCTACGTCAACTGGCAGCTGGCCAAGCGCCGCGCCGGTACCCACAAGGTCCAGACCCGGAACGAGAATTCTCGCACCGGCAAGAAGATGTACAAGCAGAAGGGCACGGGCGGCGCCCGTCACGGCTCGCGTCGTGCGCCCCAGTTCGTCGGCGGTTCGCGCGCCTTCGGCCCGATCGTTCGCGACCACGGCTTCTCCCTGCCCAAGAAGGTCCGCGCCCTGGCGCTGCGTCACGCGCTGTCGGCCAAGGCCAAGGCGGGTGAACTGGTCGTCGTCGACGCCCTGACGGTCAAGGACGCCAAGACGGCGGCCCTTCGTGAGACCTTCGGCAAGCTCGGCTGGACCAAGACCCTGATCATTACGGGTCCGGAAGTGGACGAGAACTTCGCCCTCGCGTCGCGCAACATCCCGCAGATCCACGTGCTGCCGAACGCCGGCCTGAATGTCTACGACATCCTGCGCGCCGACAAGCTGGTGCTGTCCAAGGCCGCCGTCGACGCCATCGAAGCTCGCTACGCCGACATCAAGCCGTCGCGTCGCGAACAAGCCGAGAAGGACGCCGCGTAATGGCCGCCCAACCCACCGCCAAGCATTATGACACCATCCTGGCTCCG
>JADCBH010000047.1 GCA_020253595.1 Brevundimonas sp. | reverse complement strand
GTCGACAGCGACGGCGTGAGCCTCGAAGACTGTGCACTGTGGGCGTGGTCGTCCTCCGAACTAATGCCGACTCTGCGGAAAAGAGCGAGGCACGATATCCGGCCGGGGATGTTCGTGTACGCGGTTCGCGGCGACGACGCGAGTAATATCCTTGAAATTCGATCGGAGGGTCGCGTGTCGCTTGTCCTACTGCCCGGGCATGCTGCCTCATTGCGTGTTGAGTACAGTAGCGAGACTCATGCGTTTCCAAGCAGCGACGATTATCCGGTGAGAGTGCAGTTCCCCTCCATGGTCGACAGCCGTTGGCTGGCAGTGGCGACTGATCAGCTTGACGTGCCTAGAGTCGACATGAGACTCGGCGTCCGTCCTGGTAGGTTTCGCATCAATCACGCAAGAACAGCCGAGCTATGCCCTAGCTGGCGCACCGATGGGCACGTGCATATTGGTCGAGTGGACGGCAATCAAATGCCGAGAAGCTTGGGCGTCGCAATCGATCACGTGGTGCTCCCTCAAGTCCAAGTCGTCGATGAGAAGCAGCAGGCATTACATGGCGTACCAGTTCGCACGTATTTCGATATTAGGAATCGCGCGGAATGGCGTGAGTCGTCGTACGGTGGTATGGGTATCCCTCGAACCAATCAGGCTGGGATTGCAAACTGGACGGGTGGTTGGCTGCTCAATGAGATCGCCAACCAGGGGGTGAGAATTGAGGTTCGGCATCCGGGGTACGTTTCCGCAAGCATCGTCGACCCTGTACAACAGTGGGGCGATGGTCTAGGGCGCATAGTGCTCCGAAGGTGTCCCACTGCCAGAGTTCGAATCCTGCATTCCGACGGTCAGCCACTTCGCTCTGAGATTGTTCGGTTCAGCGGCGATTCGTTGGAGGAGGTTATCGCCGATGTGGAAACGGACGCAAATGGGATCGTTGATGTGCCGTTAGAATCCCGGTCAATGTTTGGTGTTGCTTGTTACGCTGGTACCGCGCGCGGGCAGATCCTTGAGGAGACAACGGAAGTAATCCTCGCGCCGCCGACAACGGCAGTGATTCAGCTACCATCGGGCGCGCGCGCCGACATCGTTCTGGTGTCTGATGCAGGGACAGTCCTTGAACAGTCTACAAGACGAGACGGTGAGCTGGTCTTCTCGGGCCTTGCTTCGACCAGGAGTTATACAGTGGTGCCGCGAGATGCGCTGGATCAGTACCGACTGTGTCGATTCTCCTGGCCGCCGGATATTACTGCCGGCGCTACAGTGTCTCGCTTGAACTGTCGTCCGTCGTGGCTTGACACACCTTCGTCGCGCGCATATGTCGTGGCTCCGGATGTGCCGTCTGAGAGCATCCATGTTATTCCATGGTATGGGCCTCAAGGCATGCCACTCCCCTCTGGCCATATCCCTGGCAAGCGGCTCTCGGTAAACTCGGATTACTCGGTAGACTTGACTGGCCTTCATGGATCTCCTCTTCAGCTGATTGCAGTGCTGCGCGCGCCTCAATCCGGGTCTGACTGGCTTCTCGGCTGCTCAGGCGATTGCCTCACCATCGAGTGTTCAGTGAAGGAGATTCTCCTGGAACCCTCCCAGTCGTGGGTTGGGGGCACTGCGTGGCTTCTTGGAGATCAGCAAGTTCGATGGGGGGCTGTGTGCGCTACGAGTGGTGTGACACTCACCGCGGGTGAAACCCGAGTAAGAGATGTCCCAGCGCTGGTGAAACGTATTGTCTGGAGGAAGTCGAGTAAAGGCGCGCGAGCTTTTGACATACCACCTGGCCGTGGAGTGTGGCGGGTGTCCGAAGACGGGGTTTCTCGTGTAAGGTGAGACCCCGCAGCGAATGTGGAGGCCCAACTCGGCACAGCAGCCGACGAGCGCCCCAAGCGGCGCTCGCGGCTGAGTGCCAAAAGACGTTGGGCGGACTTCTCTTGAGCTTCCTCGTTGGAATCGCGGTCGGAGTTGGTCTCACGATCCTCGATCTGGAGGCGTTCGGGTTCGGCCTTGGTGGCGCAGTCGCACTCTTGCACCTGTTGGTTGCCCCTGGCGTTGGGCTTGGACTGCTTGGCTTCGGCATCAAGAGTCGGCGCCCCAAGCTGCGCCGCATCGGGCTCGCTCTCGTCCTCGCGGCTGTTGCTTCATTCTTGGCCTCTGGGATGTTGCTGAGCCGCAAGATCTCGGACAGCAAGGCGGCTGGCGATGCCCTGTGTCTGGCACTGGAGGAGTGTCGACAGATCAGTGGCCGATACCCGCAGGATCTCCAGGCGCTGGCGCCTTCTTTACTTCCTGCGGTGCCTACGACAAGTATGGGGCTGTTCAGTTCGGTTCCTTTCGACTACCGGCCGAGCCCCAGTGGCGAGGACTTCATCTTGGGGTTCGACTCGACATTCTTGATCTACTGCGCGCGTAGTCGGTCGGCGACGTGGCGATGCGTTGACTAGAGCCGGCTCTTGCATTAGTCTGCCGCCCAACAAGCCCTTGGAGCCGGCGAGCGCCGCAGCGGCGCTCGCGGCTGATGGGCAAAGACGTTGGATGCACCACGTTGGAGAGTCCGCATGAGTGAAGCAACTGTCCGGACCGTTCTCAGGCTGGTGGCAGTCGTCACCATCCTCGTAGGCACGATCATGCTCACGATGACCTTGGTCGCCTATGTTGGTGCGGGCAGAGCCATCCATGGCGCGATGAGGCAGATGGGCGGCGACTTGACCGGCGTAGCTGCCGAGTATGGTCTCTTCTCTCTACTCTCCCAGGCCGTCGTCGCGGCGGAGGGTTTTCTCCTCTACTTCCTCAGCCCCATGCTGGCGAAGGAGATCGTGGACTAGTTTGATGGGCGCCCGACAAGGCATAGGAGCCGGCGATTGCCCCGAGCGGCGCTCGCGGCTCAAGGTCAAAGACGTTGGGCGGACCCACCTGGTACCTATCTGCCCGTTGACCTTCGCAGTCGCGTCGAGAGCTGAACCAGAAGGTAGAGCACGCTTGCCCCGCAGGCGATGAGCATGAGGAGCATCGTCCTGATGTCCCACTCGAGGTAGGGCGGCGCGGATCCCTGAGGAGGCGTCGGGTCGGGACCGAGCATCTTCTCTGCAAAGTTGCTTGGAAAGCGCGTCACGTTGACCAGCCAGAAGCACAGTAGCGAGAGTGGGATGATCGCTGCGCACGCGATGGTGGCGAGCTTGCGACCGCGAGTGTTGCTTCCCATGCATCGAGGAGCATATCGCGCCGCCCAAGACGAGTTGGGCGGGTCGCTCCATGGACCCTCGCTTGCCAAGTGGGGCGCGGGATACGGTCACGATGCAGGTCTTCGCCACACACGCCGTCGGCAACACCGTGCAGGCGCCGCCGCGCACAGTCGAACGGAAGGGGTCCGGGCGCCTGCGGCGGCCCGAGGGGTCGGCGCTCGCGGTGCGGCCGTAGCGGGTTGTCGAAGTGGGGAAGGCGACTACGCTGCTTGGCAGCACGCGGCATGCGTGTGCGGCGTGTATGTCGCAGCCGAG
>JADCBH010000046.1 GCA_020253595.1 Brevundimonas sp. | reverse complement strand
CATGCACATCGGGGCGGCGGGCCAGCAAGGCCGCACCGTCGCCGACCGGGATAGGCTGGGACAGCTGGGGCGGCCGGGCGCAAGCGCGAGCGGCTTCGCTGACCTCGGCCGGCGTACGACCGGTCAGAGTCGCAAGGCGGAACAGGGCACCGTCCCTTTGCGCGCGCAGGGTGGGCAGCTGGGCGCGCGTTGAGGCTAGCTGAGACTGAGCGCGAGCGACATCGAGACCAGAACCCGCTCCGTTTTCCAGCAGCCGTTGGGTCAGGTCGGCGGTCCGGCCCTGAAGGTCCAACGTGCGCTGGGCGACAGCGATCTGCGCGTTCAAGGAACAGGCGTCGCCGTAGGCGCGGGCCGTCTCGGCCGCGACCGTGATCTGGACCGTCCGCATGGCGGCCTCGGCAGCGTCGGCATCGGCACGGGCTGCGCGGATCGCCGCTGTGACCCGCCCGAACAGATCGATCTCGTAGCTGGTCTCCAACCCGAGGTCGTAGGTTTCCAGATCAGGTTGACGACCGCCCGGCCCCTGCCCTGGAGGGATGGATCCGGCCGACTGGCGGCTGGAGGTCGCGGACGCGCTGGCCGTCAGGGTCGGCAGACGGCCTCCGCGCGTTTCATTGAGGGTGGCGCGCACCGAACGGAGGTTGGCCACGGCCGCTTCCAGCTCGTTGTTCTCGGCAAAGGCCTGTTCGATCAGGCCGTCCAACACGGGATCTGCATAGAGCCGCCACCAGTCGTCACGGGCCGCAGCGGTCTGAACCGCGCCGTTGGCCAGCCCCTGAGGCGAGCTCACGAAGGCGCCCGACGCCGAGGGGGGGAGAGGGGCGTCAGGCGCCTTCGGCCCGACCGCGCAGGCCGCCGACAGGGCGCTGACGGCTACGACAGTCAGGAGGGGGGTGAGCTTGGAGCGGATCATGCAGCGTCTCCCTGGCGCGGCGCGCCGAGCGCAGGCGCGGGTCCAGGCTGGGTGATTTGGGACGATCCGGCGAACTCGGTCTCGCCATGACCACCCGACGACGGGGGCTTCTTCGATGACTGCGGGATCCGCTTCGCCAGGGCCCGGGTGATCACATAGAAGACCGGGGTGAAGACCAGACCGAACAGGGTCACGCCCAGCATGCCGAAGAAGACGGCAGCCCCGAGCGAGCGGCTCATCTCCGCTCCCGGACCTGTCGCCAGAACCAGTGGCAGCACGCCCAGGATGAAGGCGAAGGAGGTCATCAGGATGGGTCGCAGACGGATGCGAGAGGCCTCGATGGCGGCGTCGCGGCTGTCCATCCCGTGTTCTTCCTCGGCCTGCTTGGCGAACTCTACGATCAGGATGGCGTTCTTGGCCGCGAGCGCGATCAGCACGATCAGGCCCACTTGCACCAGGATGTTGTTGTCGAGGCCGAGTGCGTTCACTCCCAGCATGGCCGCCAACAGGCATAGCGGAACGATCAGCAGCACCGCCAGCGGCAGGGTGAAGGCCTCGTACTGGGCAGCCAGCACCAGGAAGACCATCAATACAGCAACGATGAAGATGGGTGCCGCGCCCCCGGCCGCCGCTTTTTCCTGCAAGGCCAGTTCGGTCCATTCATAGCTGAAGCCAGGCGGTAGGACCTGCTCGGCCATCTGCTCCATGTGAGCGAGCGCCTGGCCGGACGAGACGCCCGGAGCGGCGGCACCTTGAAGCTCGGACGCGGTGAACAGGTTGTATCGAACCACACGGGCCGGGCCGGATTCTTCTCTCAACGTCGCTAGCGAACCGATCGGCACCATCGCGCCTGAGGCCGCGCGGACTTTCAGATTTGCGATGTCGGCCAGATCGTCCCGATAGGCGGGTTCCGCCTGGGCCGTCACCCGGAAGGTGCGACCCAGAAGGTTGAAGTCGTTAACGTACGAAGAGCCGAGATAGACCCCTAGTGTGTTGAACACGTCGTTGGGCTGGACCCCCATCATCAGGGCGCGGTCGCGGTCGACGTCGGCGGTCACGCGCGGCGATCCCGTGTTATAAAGCGAGAACACCTGCTGGACCCGGTCCGGCGTCTGGGCCGCCGCCCCCATCATGGCGAAGGTGGCCCCTTCCAGCGCGCCGTAGCCCGCGGACTGGCGGTCCTGGATCATCATCTTGAAGCCGTTGCCGTTGCCCAGACCCTGGACCGCTGGCGGGGCGATGACGAAGATGTTGGCACCCTGGATGCCTTGGGACGCACCGGTGATTGCCCCGGCCAAGGCTACGGCCGCGGTCTCGCGCGAGGTGCGATACTTGAAGTCGTCCAGCCGCACGAAGATGGTGGCGGCGTTCGAGCCGAACGAGAAGCTGGAGCCATCCAGCCCGGCGAAGGCCACGGTGCCGTCCACCCCTTCCGTCGACTTCATGATGTCGGACGCCTGGGTCATGATCGCCTGGGTGCGGTCCAGCGATGATCCGGAGGGGAGCTGAATGACGCCGATCAGGTAGCCCTGATCCTGCTCCGGGATGAAGCCGGACGGGGTGTCGATCAGACGCCAGGCGGTCAAAGCCAGCAGGCCGACATAAACCGCCAGCACGAGGCCGATGACCCGCACCGCACGCGCGGTGAAGCGGCCGTACTTGTTGGACAGCCACTCGAACCCGCGGTTGAACTGACGCCCGGCCCAGCCGGCCCAATAGGGAATTTCGCGCCAGCCGCCGCGCCGCGCGGTAGCGTCGTCATGGGCCTGATGGTGGCGTAGCAGGACCGCCGACATCGCCGGCGAAAGCGTCAGCGAAACGAACAGCGAGATCACCGAGGCGGCCGCGATGGTCACGGCGAACTGACGATAGAAGATGCCCGGAATGCCCGGCACGAACATGGTCGGCACGAACACCGCGACCAGCACCAGGCCGATTGCGATCAGGGCACCCGACACTTCCTGCATGGACTTGTAGGCGGCTTCCTTGGGGCTGAGCCCCTGGCGCAGATACCGCTCGACGTTCTCGACCACGACGATGGCGTCGTCGACGACGATGCCGACGGCCAGCACCAGGCCGAACAGCGACAACGAGTTGATCGAATAGCCGAGCGCCAGGAGCACCGCGAAGGTACCGACCAGCGAGACCGGAATAGCCACGAT
>JADCBH010000045.1 GCA_020253595.1 Brevundimonas sp. | reverse complement strand
CTTCCGATCTACCCCAGCCGCCTTGGTCGTCCGACCAGAAGATGTAACCAAGCCCAGGTTGGCCCTCCCCTTGTGCCCAGCTGTTCATGCGATCGCAGAAGGCGCGGCTGCCGCCCTTGGGTCCAGGGATGGCCCAGACAGCGTTCTTGGCGTCGGCCCCCAGGATCTTTGCGAACAGGCCGAAGCCGCCGTCGCGGAAATGCTCGGACACGTCCTGCATCTCGATCGGGTTGCGCAGGTCCGGCTTGTCAGTGCCGTACTTGGTGATGCTCTCGCGGTAGGGAATGCGCACGAAGGGATAGGCGTCGACCGCCTTGCCGCCCGCGAACTCCTCGAACACGCCGTGCATCACGGGCTCGATCGCGGCGAAGACGTCTTCCTGGGTGACGAAGCTCATCTCAACGTCGAGCTGATAGAACTCCAGTGACCGGTCGGCGCGCAGGTCCTCATCGCGGAAGCAGGGCGCGATCTGGAAATAGCGGTCGAAACCCGAAACCATGAGCAGTTGCTTGAACTGCTGCGGAGCCTGGGGCAGCGCATAGAACTTGCCGGGATGCAGGCGGCTGGGAACAAGGAAGTCACGCGCGCCCTCGGGGCTCGAGGCCGTCAGGATCGGGGTCTGGTACTCCAGGAAGCCCTGATCGACCATCCGGCGGCGGATCGACGAAATGACCTTCGACCGCAGGACTATGTTCCTGTGTAGGGTCTCGCGGCGCAGGTCGAGGTAGCGGTGCTTGAGACGGATCTCCTCAGGATACTCCGGCTCGCCGAAGACCGGCAGCGGCAGCTCGGCGGCTTCAGACAGCACTTCGACCGCCTTGACCCGCACCTCGATCTCGCCGGTCGGCAGGTTGGCGTTGACCGTCCCGGCCTCTCGCACGACGACCTCGCCGTCGATGCGGATCACGCTTTCGGCGCGTAGCCGCTCAACGACCGCGAAGCCCGGCGTCTCGGGATGTAGCACCAGCTGCGTCAGGCCATAGTGGTCGCGCAGGTCTATGAACAGCAGCCCGCCATGGTCGCGCTTCCGATGCACCCAGCCCGAAAGACGCACATTCGATCCGGCATCCGTCGAACGGAGAGCGCCGCAGGTATGGGAGCGATAGGCGTGCATGGTCAGGTTCGTCTGAAACGGCTGCGAAACAGCGGAAAGGAGAAGCGGGCTATGGCGCATCCAAGGCCCCGAAAGTCAAGGATTCGCCGTCCACAGCCGTGAACGACTGTCCACCGCCACCATTGGGGCTGTGTCCGGACAGTCTCGCCGATCTGCTATGCTGCCCAGCATGTCTGCCCGGCTATCCTCGTCCGACCAGTTGCGCCTCCCACTCACCCGGGACGTACCGACGAGCGCGACCGCCTTCGTGCGCTCGGCGTCGAACGCCTACGCCCATGACGCCCTTGTCGCTTGGCCAAATGAGGCAGGACGCGTCATGGCTCTGTGCGGCCCTGCAGGCTGCGGCAAAAGCCACCTCGCCGCGCTTTGGGCCGAGCGCATTGGTGCCGTTCCGCTGAACGGCTCCGAGGCCGCACTGGCCGATCCGCTAGAGCTGGAAGGCCGCCCGATCCTGCTCGACATCGCCCAGGACGCCGACGACGAGACCCTGTTTCACCTGATCAACCTGGCCCAGCAGGATGGCGGCGCGCTTCTGATGGTGTCGCGGCCGTCGCCTCGCCGCTGGCACGTCCAGGTGCCCGACCTCCGGAGCCGCCTGGACGCCGTCCGGGTCGTCGCCATGGAGGCACCGGACGATGCGGTCCTGTCCGCGATCCTCGCCGCCCGCTTCGCCGAACGCAGCATCACGCCCGGCGACGGCGTCATTGACTACCTGGTCCAGCGAATCGACCGCTCCGCCGAGGCTGCGGCGGCCATTGTCGCCCGTCTGGATGCCGAGCATCGTCCGGTCACACGTGCCCTTGCCCGCCAGGTGCTGGGTGCGAGCGCTGATCTGTTCGAAGAGCCGTCGGAAGGGTTGCAGCCGTAACATTGCGGCCTCACAACCGGCCCATGTCCGACGCCTCAATCGCCGACACCTCGACCGGAGCGGAGGTTCCCTCCTCCCGCGCGCCGCAGCTTCAACTGGACGAGACCCTGATGGCCTCGCCGGAGCGCTTCTTCAACCGCGAGATCAGCTGGCTGAAGTTCAACGCGCGCGTACTGGAGGAGGCCGCCAACCCGGCTCATCCCCTGCTGGAGCGGCTACGATTTCTATCGATCTCCGCCAACAACCTGGATGAGTTCTTCATGACCCGTGTGGCCGGGTTGAAGGGCCAGGTGCGAGAGCGCGTCCGGACGCTGTCTGCCGACGGCCTGACGGCGGCCGAACAGCTTGAGCGCGTCAACATCGCGGCCGGCGAGCTGATGGCAGAGCAGCAGAAGCGCTGGCGACAGCTCAGGAACGAGCTGACCGAAGCCGGCATCGAGGTCGTGAAACCGAACAAGATCACCAAGACGGATCGGGACCGGCTGGAACCGGAGTTCCTGAGCCAGCTGTTCGCCGTCCTGACGCCGTTGGCCATCGACCCGGCGCATCCGTTCCCGTTCCTGCCCAATCTTGGCTTCTCGCTGGCCCTCAAGCTGCGCCGGGAACGGGACAACAAGACTCTGTATGCCCTGGTGCCGGTTCCAACCCAGGTCCGGCGGTTCTGGGAGCTGCCCGGTGATGGTCGCTCGGTGAAGGGACGCCGGCGCTTTGTGACGCTGGAAACAGTCCTTCTGCTCTTCATCGAGCACCTGTTCCCCGGGCATGAGGTCCTGGAAAAGGGCGTCCTGCGCCTGATCCGTGACAGCGATATCGAGATCGAGGAAGAGGCCGAAGACCTGGTCATGGAGTTCGAGGAGGCGCTGAAGCAGCGCCGCCTGGGCTCAGTGGTGCGGGTCAAGATCGAGGCCTCCATGCCCGACGACCTGCGAGACTTCATCGTCGGCGAACTGGCCGCGGCTCCCCAGGATGTCGTGGTTGTCGACGGCATGCTGGGTCTGGCCCAGCTTTCGGAGCTGATCCCGCCCGGCCACCCGGAGCTGAAATTTCCCGGCTACGAACCCCGCTATCCAGAACGGGTCCGTGATCAGGGCGGCGACGTCTTCGCCGCCGTGCGGGAGAAGGACATCCTGATCCACCATCCGTTCGAGAGCTTCGACGTGGTGGTGCAGTTCTTGCGGCAGGCTGCACGCGATCCCAACGTCATCGCCATCAAACAGACCCTGTACCGGACGTCCAAGGACAGCCCGATCGTCGCGGCCCTTATTGAGGCGGCCGAGAACGGCAAGAATGTCGTCGCTCTCGTCGAACTCAAGGCCCGTTTCGACGAGGAGGCAAACTTGCGCTGGGCCCGAGCGATGGAACGCGCCGGCGTCCACGTCGTGTTCGGGTTTGTCGAGTACAAGACCCATGCCAAGCTGAGCGTGGTCGTCCGACGCGAAGGGGATGCACTTCGCACCTACTGCCATTTTGGCACCGGCAACTATCACCCGATCACAGCGCGGATTTACACCGATCTCAGCCTGTTCAGCTGTAATCCCGTCCTCGCCCGAGACGCCTCGAGAGTGTTCAATTACATTACCGGCTATGCCCAGCCGGAGGAACTGGAGGCCCTCGTAGTCTCGCCGCTGAACATGAAGGCGACGCTGCTGGAGTTGATCGGCGCGGAGATGTCGGCGGCCGCCAAGGGCAAGCCTGCAGCCATCTGGGTCAAGCTCAACGCGCTCGTGGACCCAGAGATCATCGACGCCCTGTATCGCGCCAGCCAGTGTGGCGTACGCATCGAACTGGTCGTGCGCGGCATCTGCTGCCTGCGCCCGGGCGTTCCAGGCTTGTCCGAGAACATCCGTGTCAAGTCGATCGTCGGGCGCTTTCTGGAACACAGCCGCATCATCTGCTTCGCCAACGGCCGTGATCTGCCCCACGACAGAGCCAAGGTCTTCATTTCATCCGCGGACTGGATGACACGCAATCTTGAGCGCCGGGTCGAGGTCATGACGCCGGTGACCAATGCGACCGTCCATGACCAGGTGCTCGATCAGATCATGGTGGCCAATCTCAAGGACGACGCGCAAAGCTGGGTATTGGGTCCGGACGGTGTCTATGCCCGTGTGTCTCCAGTGGATGCCGCGCGGCCATTCTCCGCTCACCAGTACTTCATGACAAATCCCAGCCTTTCGGGACGCGGCCGAGGTGTGAAGACCCTTCCCGCCCGTCTGCGTTACGATCGGCCCAAACGATGAGCATTCGCGCGTGAAAGATGCCTGGCTCGCACCGCGCGAGGCGGCCGTCATTGATGTCGGCTCCAACTCCGTCCGCATGGTCCTCTACCGGCTGGAAGGCCGGGCCATCTGGACAGTCTTCAATGAAAAAGTTCAGGCTGGGCTTGGCCGCGACCTGCCCGCAACCGGAAGACTGTCAGAGCAGGGCGTGATGCTGGCCATGACGGCGCTGCGCCGGTTTGCGGCCGTGCTGGACGGGGTCAAGCCAGCCTATGTTTTCGTTGCCGCCACCGCCGCAGTCCGGGAGG
>JADCBH010000044.1 GCA_020253595.1 Brevundimonas sp. | reverse complement strand
TGGGCGGGGGTCTCGGTCTCCTTCATCGTCTCGGGCCTGATCATCGCCAAGGTCGGGCTGGGCCCCAAACCTCTGCGCACCCTCCTGATCGTCAACCTGATCATGTGGAGCGTGGCCTCGGTCTTCACGCTCCAGACCTCCATCCCGCTTCTGGCCATCGGCTGCGCCTGCTGGATGTTCCTGGGACCCTGGGCCGAGGCGGCCGAGCAGACCACGCTGCAGAAGGTCGTGCCCTATGAGCGTCAGGGCCGTGTCTTTGGCTTCGCCCAGTCGGTGGAGCAGGCCGCCTCGCCGCTTACGGCCTTCCTGATCGGCCCCCTGACCCAGTTCATCGTCATCCCCTTCATGACCGACGGCTGGGGCGCCGAGACCCTGGGCGGCTGGTTCGGCACCGGCGCGGACCGGGGCATGGCGCTGGTCTTCACCGTCGCCGGCCTGTGCGGCGTCGTCCTGACGATCCTGGCGTTCAACTCGCGCGCCTATCGCCGCCTGTCTGCGGCCTATGCCGCCGCGCCGGACAAGGAAGACGCGGCCCA
This sequence comes from Brevundimonas sp., assembly GCA_020253595.1. GTDB lineage: Bacteria > Pseudomonadota > Alphaproteobacteria > Caulobacterales > Caulobacteraceae > Brevundimonas. Next base: position 3,345 of record JADCBH010000044.1, on the reverse strand, counting down.
ATGAGCCACCAGGCCTGCCGCGTCGATGTGTGGCTGTGGCGCGCCCGCTTCGCAAAGACCCGTGCGCTGGCCGCCGCCTTCGTCGAGTCCGGCGCGGTCCGCCTGACCCACAACGGGTCCCAGACCCGGCTCGACAAGCCCAGCCGCTCGGTCCACGTCGGCGACCTCCTGACGTTCGCGCGCAACGGCCGCGTCACCACCCTGCGCATCGAAGCCCTGGGCGAACGGCGCGGCCCGGCCACCGAGGCCCAGGGCCTCTACGTCGACCTTGCCGCAGAGGACCCGTCGGGCGGGAGCCTCGGTTGACAGGACCCGCGCCGGGCTTCATGTCCGAAAGCCGTTCTTCGCCCAAGCGTGACCGTATCCGCCGCCCATGACCTACATCGTCACCGACGCCTGCGTTCGCTGCAAATTCATGGACTGCGTCGAGGTCTGTCCCGTCGACTGCTTCTACGAAGGCGAGAACTTCCTCGTCATCGCGCCGGACGAATGCATCGACTGCGGTGTCTGCGAGCCCGAGTGCCCGGTCGACGCCATCAAGCCCGACACCGAGGACGAGCCGGACGGCAAGTGGCTGCAGGTCAACGCCCAGTATGCCCGGGTTTGGCCCAACATCACGGTCAAGGGCACCCCGCCCGCCGACCGTGAAGCGTTCGAGCGCGAGACCGGCAAGTTCGAAAAGTACTTCTCCGACAAGCCCGGCAAGGGCAGCTGATCCAGCCTTCGGGGCCCCGGGTTGAAAATTCGGCCCGTGTCATCGCCCGTGCGCTGACGTTTTGAAATTCCGCATTTTTGTGATATGTTCCTCACATTGGGTCGGGCGGTCTGCGTTTTCCACGCACCGCCCGCGTTTGCGACAGAACCCCGCCCATGAAGACGGGGTCGGCCAGAGGTTGGGTGATCCGTTTCCGCGTTTGATTGATTGAGTTTGGGCATCGGCGATCCCCTCGTCGCCGGGCCGGAAAAGCAATTGTCCTCGCGCCTGCGCCTCATTCTTCCCTGCGTCCGGGAAAGGAATGACATGACGAACAAGACCGGTCTGGAATTCAAGGTTGGCGACGCTGTCGTCTATCCGGCGCACGGCGTCGGCAAGGTCGCGGCCATCGAGACCCAGGAAGTCGCGGGCATGTCGCTGGAGGTCTACGTCGTGACCTTCGACCACGAGAAGATGACCCTGCGCGTCCCGACCAAGAAGGCCAAGACCGCCGGCCTGCGCACCCTGGCCGCCGAGGACACCGTGTCCAAGGCCCTGACCGTGCTCAAGGGCCGCGCCCGCATCAAGCGCACCATGTGGTCGCGTCGCGCCCAGGAATACGAAGCCAAGATCAACTCGGGCGACCTGATCTCGATCGCCGAGGTCGTGCGCGACCTGCACCGCGCCGAGACCCAGCCGGAACAGTCCTATTCGGAGCGCCAGCTCTACGAATCGGCGCTGGACCGCATGGCCCGCGAAGTCGCCGCCGCCAACCGCATCGACAAGGACGCAGCCGTGGCCCTGCTCGGCAAGTCCCTCAGCGCCAAGAAGGCCAACCAGCCCGTGGCCGAAGACGCGGAAGAAGCCGAAGCGGCCTGATCCGGTCGGCATCGCTGAAATGAAGAAGGCCCCGGATCACTCCGGGGCCTTCTTTCTTTCCTTCTCCCCTTGCGGGAGAAGGTGGCCGCGAAGCGGACGGATGAGGGGTGCAAGGCAACGGGGCCGATGAGGGGCCGACCGATCCGCCAATCTCCGGCGTGACCTGTCACCCCTCATCCTGTCGCGCCAAGGCGACGGCTACGCCGTCGGGCCCGACTTCCTTCTCCCGCAAGGGGAGAAGGAAACTCAGAAATACTCCGCCCCGGCCGGACACTGCGCCGCCAGCCTGCGCGCCGTGATGCTCGCCGGCAGATAGGGCGTGCCGCGCGCCAGCTGGGCCCCGCCGGTGAAGCGGAACGACTCAGGCTCATAGGTCCCGCGCAGCCGCACATTCACCCGACGTCCGCGCCGGTCGGTGCAGGTGCCCTCGAAGCGCGTGCGCCCGTCGCCGACCTCGCGCACCGGATAGGTGCACTGCCAGCGTCGCGTCGACAGCCCGCCGAAGAAGCGGTTGATCTCGCTGGGTCGAACGCACTTCTGCTCGGTGTCGCGGATGCCCACGGCGCTGGTCGTGTACTCCCAATAGCCCGGCAGCACCTCGGTCGCGGACGCCTGGGCCTGGGGCGCAGACGCCGGTGCGGCCAGCAAGGCAGCGCCCGCGATGGCCGGAGCGGCGATGGCGAGGGTGCGGAACAGGAAGGTCGGCATGGTCATGGTCGTCTCATTCCCCCGAAACGTTGGGACAGTATATCCAGTGAAACACGGCGATTGAACGACACATGAACCGGTTCACCGGACACGCGACAGAGCCTTGACGGCGACGAGGCCGTTGCCCTATACGGCCCCCTCTCGCGCGGAGGGCGTCCTTCCGCGCGCTTTCGTTTCTTGCGCCCCGCCACGCGGGGCTGCCTGCCCTAAGGATCTGACGATGTCTCGTCGTTGCGAACTCACCGGCGTCGGCCCGATGGTCGGCCACTCGGTCAGCCACTCGAACATCAAGACCAAGCGCCGCTTTCTGCCGTCGCTGAAGAAGGTCAAGGTGACCTCCGAAGCCCTCGGCCAGAGCTTCTCGCTGCGCATCTCGAACGCCGCGCTGCGCACGCTCGACTTCAAGGGCGGCCTGGACCCCTTCATCGTCAAGGCCTCGGACGAGCAGCTCTCGCTGACCGCCCAGCGCATCAAGCGCCAGGTCAAGGCCAAGCTGGCCGAACAGACCGCCTGATCCAAGGCGACTCTCCGATGTGAAAAGGCCGGTGGAAACACCGGCCTTTTTCTTTTCCAACATCCCTGCCCAAGCCGTCCCCAGTCCTTCTCCCTCCCCCGGCGGGGGAGGGTCGTCGCGCAGCGACGGGGTGGGGGCGGCCCTGCGATGCACAGGCCATGCCTTCCCCTTTCGTCATTCCGGGCGCCGGGAGCGCGCACCCAGAAATCCTCCCCCGTTGGGGGTCGAGGAAGGATCGCATGCGATCCGACGAGGGGACCGCGAAGCGGTCAGGGTGGGGTGTGAAAGGGACATCACACTCCGCACGTAGGGACCCCACCCGGTCGTCGCTGCGCTCCCTCTCCCTCCCCTTTATGGGGAGGGAAGACCGCGAAGCGGTCAGGGTGGGGTGCGAAAGGGACATCGCACTCCGCACGTACGGACCCCACTCTGGCTCCGCTGCGCTCCGCCGTCCCTCCCCATAAAGGGGAGGGAGAAATGCACGCTATTCTTCCCAGTCATCCAAACTCGCCCGGATTCCCTTAAGGAATCCAACGCCCCTGCCTGCTGA
>JADCBH010000043.1 GCA_020253595.1 Brevundimonas sp. | reverse complement strand
TCCACGAAGATCAGGTCACCCCGCCTGAGAGGTCTATTGGCATTGGCCCAGGCGGCGTCGGCGGCGATCAGGGTTCCGGTCTCGTCATCCCGTGCCGTGCGCACCCGTACCGTGTTGCCAGAGACGCTCTCAACTGCCGCAGCGCGCCATTCCCGGCGCTCAGGCGGTGCCGTCTGGCGCAAGGCGACGGCCTGCCAGCCGGGCGCGAAATCTGTCGTGCCCCACGGTCCCCGCCATCCATGGCGCCGATCATAGTTTTCCAGGCCCCGCATCAGGGCGTCGCGTGCGGCGGTTTGGAGCGAAGGATCCAGCGTCGTGCGCATGTAGAACCCCCCCGCATTCAGCTGATCGCCGAAATCCGGGTTGGCCCGAGCGATGCGGCGCGCCTCCTCCACGAAGAAGTCGGCATCCTGATACTCTGCGCGGCGCGGTGCCTCGCGGGTCGTCAGCGGGGTTGCGACCGCCGCGTCGTAGGCCGCCTGGGTCAGGAACTGGTTCTGCAACATTTCGCCCAGCACCCAGTCGCGCCGCGCCTTGGCCGCTTCAGGATGCCGTTTGGGATGATAGTTGTTTGGCCCCTTCGGCAGGGCCGCCAGGAAGGCTGCTTCCTCTGGAGTCAGCTCCTGAAGGGACTTGCCAAAATAGTTGAACGCGGCCGAAGCGACGCCATAGCTGCGATAGCCGAGGAAGATCTCGTTCAGATAGAGCTCGAGGATCTGTTCCTTGGACAGCGTCGCCTCAAGGCGGCTGGACAGGATGGCTTCCTTCAACTTGCGGCCAAGCGTCGACTCGTTCGTCAGCAGAACGTTCTTGGCCACCTGCTGGGTGATCGTCGAACCGCCCTCCAGTCGCCGGCCAGTCGCGGCGTTGAAGATGTTCTTGAACATGGCCCGTCCGAGGCCCGACACATCGATGCCGCCGTGCTGGAAAAAGTTCCGGTCCTCGGCGGCCAGGAACGCCTGCACCACCTCCGTAGGAATCTGCTCATAGGGCACATAGATGCGCCGTTCGTCCGAGAACTCTCCGATCAGGGTCCCGTCGCCGGCATAGACGCGCGTCGCCGTCGGAGGGCGGTAGTCGGCCAATTCGGATGCATCCGGCAAGTCGTGGAGCAGCCATGCCGCGTAGATGGCCACCAGGAGCCCGGCAAGCGCGATCGCGCCCAGCAGGGCGACCCCCGCCATCACGAACCAACGCTCGGCAACCTTCACTTCGTGGCTTCTCCGACTGACGCCCGGTTCGGGTTTAGCCCGCGTCGGGTCCGGCGCAAAGGCCGGAAAGTGTCCGGAGCGTCAGCTACCGGTTCCGGGCACTCCAGCGATCATCGTTCCGCCAGCAGGCTGGCTGAAATAGCGGTCGATCCCTTCGGCGACGGCCCGCATGAGACGCTGACGCTGGCGCGTGTCGGCCAGGGCCCGCTCGTCGTCCGGATTGGTCATGAATCCCATCTCCAAAAGGACGGCAGGGACGTCGGGGGCCAGAAGGACGGCGAAGCCCGCGTCCCGATGACTGCGACGGAGCAGCGGGTGATCCGCTTCCTCGATGTGACTCAACAGCACCCGGGCGAACTGGGCCGAGCGGTTCTGGGTCGCCCTCTGGGTCATGTCGAGCAGGATCCGGTCCACGGACGGATCACGGCCCGGCAGGTGCAGATCGCGGTGCCAATCTTCCGAACGGGTCACCTCTCGCACGGCGCGCGATGCCCCCTGTTCTGAGAGGGTATAGACCGACGCGCCCCGGGTCGCCGGATCCGCACCGGCATCCGCATGAAGCGAAATGAACAAGTCGGCGTCGGCTTGACGAGCGATCCGTACGCGCTGGCTTAGGCCCACATAAACGTTGGTTTCGCGGGTCATCAGGACCCGATAGCGCCCCGTCCGGTTCAGTTCGTCGCGCAGGGCGATGGCGGCAGCGAGCGTGATCTCGCTTTCGTTGCGGTCATGACCGCGAGCGCCTGGGTCGTGCCCACCGTGGCCGGCATCGATGACGATCAGGGGACGTTGTGCCCGCCGAACCGGCGTCCGCGGTGCTTCACGCACGGACGACGAGGCCGCCCCGCCGGTCGAGGCGATGTCAATGACATAGCGATAATGCGCGACCCCGTCGCCGGGAGGAAGCAGGAAGCGCCGTTCGATCCGGGCTGTCCGGGCCAGGCCGAGTTGAACGCGCGACGCCGTGCCCGAGGAACTGACCCGCCAGTCGCGCACAAGTCCAGTTCCGGCACCGTCAACACCGCGACCGGCACCGACACCCGCCAGCGTCAGGATCAAGCGGCCGTTGTCACCCTGCTCGATGACTTCGCCGCGAGCGGACCGGTCCAGATCGATGACGACCCGGGTCCGAGTCGTGTCGCCGCCAAAGCGCACACCGCGCACGTCGCCGGTCGCGCCCGACGCCATTCCCTGTCCTGCCACGGCGAGAACGCCCGCAAGGATACCGAGCGCGAGCAGTGTCATGGCCCACTGGCGAAGGCCCCAGGCAGACAGGTTGAAACGCATTGGACGCGGCATTCTGACGGCGACCCACCATTATCGTTGGGACCATCATGACCGATTGCGATGAGCATCGGGTTAAGGCTGAGCGAAAACACGTGCGCCTTTTCATTCACGTTCGGCATGCTTATGCTTGCATCCGTCCGCGAACGATCGCGCCGCAGTCCTGTCGGGCTGGCGCGGCCCCGGCGCGGCGCTAGACTTCCCGCCTTTCGAGACCCCTTCGGCTATGCCCGAGGATCGACGGAGCCGGGTTTTTCCGAACCGGAGCCTTTCGCCTGACGGCGGGACGACCTCCAGGACCGACCAGAACCCATGGGCCCAACCGCCTGCCAAACCCTTCGACCGCCAGCCCGATCCGGGCCGGTCGTCGTCATCGGCCACGGCCATGACGCAGGGGCAATGCGCGACGCGAGCGCCTTCTTCCCCATTCGGCGAGCCGCCTTCACCCCGCACCTGCGGGCGGGCCGAGCGCGCCAGAGAGAAACAATCCATGTCCAAGACAATGCTGATCGATGCAGCGCACGCGGAAGAAACCCGCGTCGCCATCGTGGACGGCCGCCAGGTTGAGGAATTCGACTTCGAGTCGAAGACCAAGCGCCAGCTTCGCGGAAACATCTATCTCGCCAAGGTCACGCGCGTAGAGCCCAGTCTTCAGGCGGCCTTTGTGGAGTATGGCGGCAACCGCCACGGCTTCCTGGCCTTCAACGAAATCCACCCCGACTACTACCAGATCCCGGCTGCAGACCGGGAAGCCATCATTGCCGAGGCCCACTCGGCCGAGGATGACCAGGACGACGAAGCGATCCGCGAGTCGGACGAC
>JADCBH010000042.1 GCA_020253595.1 Brevundimonas sp. | reverse complement strand
TGGACATCGAGACCTTCCCATGGCCTTTCCAGGACGACCAATTCGACCATGTCCTGATGAAGCATGTGCTTGAGCACGTCGGCGCGACGTTCGCCGACTTCCGCTCCGTCATGCGCGAGCTGTATCGCATTCTGAAGCCGGGCGGCGTTCTTGAGATCCACGTTCCCCACTTCAGGCACGACACCTACTGGTCCGATCCGACCCATGTCCGCGCGTTCACGCCCCTGACGTTCGAGATGATGTCCAAGGCAAAGAACGACGACTGGATCGCGCGACGCGCCAACTACACCATGCTGGCCTATGCGCTGGGCGTGGATTTCGAAGTGGTCAGCATGGTCCAGGTTTACGATAGCGCCTGGATCGAAAGGGAGCGCCGGGGCGAAATCGACCGGGCAGGCCTGAGGAAGGCGGCCAACGAGATCTGGAATGTGGTCAAGGAACTGCACATCCAGGTGCGGGCGGTGAAGCCCTGGAGCGGACCTGCTGCCTAATCCGGCCGCCAGTCCAGAATTCCGGCCTTTGCCATCCACATGAGGCTCAGCATCACGCGCTTGCGCCGCTCGACGGGAAAGACCTGAAGCAGGTCTCGAACGGAGGAATCTCCCTGCTCACCGAGGGTCGTCAGCACTCGGAACTCTTCCTCGGGCCTGGCCCGACGGATGGCCGCAAACTGATCCAGCCATAGCCCCGACGCCCGCTCCAGATCGGCCAGGCCAGCATCGGGTGCGATCGACAGCCGGTCATCGAAGCCAAGAATGCGGCTTGCGAAGCCCGCGAAGTCCCTGAACGGATCGCCCTTGACCGGATGGGGCCTGCGAGGCCGCTCTGGCTCGGCCCGACGTATGGCGGAAAGCTCCTCGGCAAGCGCAACGTACTGCGGCGCGACCACGCGCCAGTCGAGCGTTTCGGCGATCCTGCGGCGTCCTGCTGCGCCCTGACGGCGGCGCAGCTCCGGCGACTGGATCAGGGCGACCAAGGCCTCGGTCGCCCGGCCCACATGGACTGCTGTGTGCTGGGCGATCGTTCCGACGTAGCTCTGGTAGGAGGTGATAGCCAGGGCGTGACTGGTCACCGGATCCAGTAGCAGATCGTGAGCCGGGGCACCCAGCGTCGGGATCAAGGCACCCTCGACACCGTCCCGTACCGTGTAGCGATACCCGTCCCAGTCCGACACGATGACCGGCAAACCGGCCGCCATGGCCTCGAGTGGCGTGATGCCGAAGGTCTCCTGGATGTTGTCGACCAGGGAGATGAAGACGTCCGACGCGGCCCACATCTCCTTGACCAGAGCCGGATCATTGCCGTCCATCAGGTGCAGCAGCACGTCCGGGGCATAGGCGGCCGCCGCCTCACGATAGCGCGCTTCGTCCGCCTCCTTGCCGGGGAACCAGCCGACCATGGCGAAGTGCACCCTCGCCCCGGTAGCCTTCGCCGCAGCCTGCACCGCCCGAAACATCGGTTGCGGGAAGGCCTTTTCGAAGAAGGACAGCCGGCCAACCCAGAGGACGACGATATCGCCCTCGGCCACCTCCAGGGCGGCCCGCCGCGTCTTGCGCACGTCAGGCCGGTCCGCCGCGCGGGCGAAGACATCGCCATAGACGCCGAGCGGCAACAGCGGCAGTTGCGGCCGAGGTGGAGGCCGTCCGCCGAACCGGTCGGCCAGATAGGCTTCCCACTCGTCAAACATCTGGACCATGGCCGACTGGATCGACGGGCTGGTGCAGATCACCGCGTCCCAAGGCTGCACCGGCCCGATCGAGGCCATGGCGATCTCCTGGCGCATGGCAGGCGGTGCGATCGTGTGGATGAGGCCCATCAGGCTGTAGGCCGTTTCGCCGACGATGGAACGGCGCACCCAGGCCAGTTCGTCGATCTTGGGTCCGCCGCGCAGAACTGCCCCAGCGTCCCGTGCACGAACCTGGTTGAGCACCAGCGCCGCCTGGATGTCGGTGGTGCCCCCCTCCGGCCCCAGCAGCCCGTCCCGAATCTGGTCCCCCGTGACCTCGACGTGGGTCAGGACATCCAGCCGGTCCAGGCCGCCGTGGCGCGCCAGGGCCTGGAACAGCTCGACATTGGCCACCTGCATGCCAAAGACGTTCGCGCCCCGCCCGGCCTTGCCAGCGGGGTGATAGACGGCCATGCGCCTCATCGTCCGAACAGTCTCCAGACACGGGGGCGCGGGGTCTCGACGACGAGAGGAGCGTCAGGGTTCAGATCCCGGCTCCAATGCACGTCGCGCCGCATCACACGCGCCGGGGCCCCTCCGACGATGCAATGGGGCGGCACCTCGCCCGTCACGATAGAGCCCGCAGCCGTGATCGCGCCCGTTCCGATCCGCGCCCCCTTCATCACCATGGTGCGCAGACCCAACCAGACGTGGTCACCGATCTCTATCGCGCGCCCCGCGTTGATCCGGGCACCCGTGGCCTTGTCATGGATGGGGTGGATATCGCTGACCGAGACATAGACCTGCGACGAGATCATGCAATCCTCGCCGATCGACAGGGTGAGGGGTTCGTGCAACTGCAGGCTGCCCTGCACCATCGTCGTCTTTGCCCCGACGATCAGGCTCGCACCATCCGTGATCAGGTTGGCGAAGCCGTGCAGCCAGCAGTCGCGGCCGATGACGATCCGGTTGCCGTTGCCCCGCACGACGATCGTCATGCCAAGACGCGCGCCTTCGGCGATCTCGACGACGTTATCGTTGCCTTCAATCTGGATGGAGGCGTCCGACCGACGCCCGACGTCCGGCACCGTCGCTCCGAAGCCTGCCGGCGCGTAGCGTTCCACAACGCCCCCTGCGGCGAGGCGGATCCGGTTACCGGTGCCGACGACCTCGATGCGGCCTGTCAGTGTCGCGTCGGGGGCCAGATCGACGACGTTGCCTTCGCCCCGCGTCGAGATCCCCGCCTCGAAGGGCACGAGATCAGGCTCGAGACCGGAGGATGTGCGTGTCGCCATGGTGGAGGACACTATCGTCAGCCGGGGCGTCCGCCAACGCTTCCTCGCGTGAGGCCGGTTGACCCGGCGCGATCATCCGTCACAAGACAGGTTGCGCGCAGAGGGGCGCGCCTATCGGAAGACCGCCTTGGCCGCCAAGCGCATCCTGTTCGTTCATCAGAACTTCCCGGCGCAGTTCCCGTACATCGCCGACGGCTGCGTCAAGGCCGGCTACAAGGTCGCTGCGATCGCAGGCCCGACCGGCAAGAACCGGCCTGGCGTCGATGTCCGGCGCTGGAAACTGTCGCGGGGATCGACCACGGGCATCTTCGAACCCGCGACCCGGGCCGAGGCAGATTTGCTGCGTGCTGACGCCGCCGCCCACCTGGCAGCCCAGTTCAAGGCCGACGGCTTTCATCCCGATCTGATTATCGGCCACCCGGGATGGGGTGAGACGATCCATATGCACGAGGTGTTTCCTGGCGTGCCGATCGTCCTGTTCGGGGAGTTCTTCTACAAGTCGCGCGGCGCAGACGTTGGCTTCGACCTCGAGTTCGAGAACCGGACCTTTGCCGACGATTTGCGCTCCAGCGCCAAGAATATCGGCATGGCAGGAGCCTGTTCGACCGCCGACGTGATCGTTTGCCCCACGCCGTTCCAGGCTTCGACCCATCCCAAGGCCTTTCAACCTATGATCCGGGTGTTCCACGAAGGCGTGGACATGTCGAAGTCGTCCAAAAAGACGGGCGTCCGACTAAGAATGCCAAATGGGACGATGCTGGATGGATCCGCACCGGTCATCACCTTCATCAACCGCAACTTCGAGCGGCTGAGAGGGTTTCACATCTTCATGCGGGCCTTGCCCGAGTTCCTGGCGGCGCGGCCGGACGCCCACGTCATCGTCATCGGTGGCGAGGGGACGGGCTACGGCGGGCAGTTACCCGACGGGCAGACCTGGAAGGGCAAGATGCTGGCGGAGGTCGGCGACCGCATCGACCTGGGTCGCGTCCATTTCACCGGCAAGGTCGATCACGCCATGATGGTGCAGGCGCTGTCGATCTCCTGGGCCCACGTCTACTACACCTATCCCTTCGTCCTTTCGTGGTCGCTGACGGAGGCCATGGCCTGCGAGTGCCTGATCCTGGGGTCCGATACGGGTCCGGTCCGTGACGCGATCACCTCCGGGCAGGAAGGGGTTCTGAACGATTTCTTCGACGTGGAAGCCCTTTCCCGGTCGATGATCGACGCCTGTGAGAACCCGGATCGCTACCTGGGTATGCGTAAGGCGGCGCGAGAAAAGGCGCTGGCGCTGTTTGATCGGGAGACCGTGGGCGTCCCCAAATGGATGGCGCTGATCGAGGAGTTGATCGGCCCAGCCTAGGCCCAGCCTATGCCGGACTTGTGATCGCCGACGGACGAAAACGGCGTTTTCGACGGGGATTCGCCTTTCGTAGCAGCAAGGCTTGTGGCATCTAACGGCTTCGGCTTGTTCTCCAGCGGGCTGTGTCACTTCGGCCGGGTTCTTCGCGAAAGTGGGGGGCCCGGCTGATTGCGTTTGAGGCGTGCAGCGTTGCCGGGGGTCAGCCTATGTGGCCTCCGCGCGGCAGCAGCGTCAGCACGTCGTATTTCACCATCCACAACAGGCCGCGTTCGAGGAACGGGCGACGGGCGGGCGGAGCTTCGGCGACCAGATCGCGGATGGCGCGCTGGGACCCGTCGGACAGCATGTCGACGATGGCCAGGGCCTCTGCCTCGGTGGGGCCGACGAAGCCTCCAAAGGTCGCGAGCCGGGTCGCGAACAGGGCCGTGACGTCGGCCGCGGTCCGTCCCGGGGTGAGCATCAGCAGGGTCGTCGGGCTGGACCACTCGGTGGCGTAGCCGCCGAACAGATGGAAGGGATCCAGCCGACGCGGGTTCGGAGCCACGTTGCGCGGCAGGGTCGGCAGGGGGGCAGCCGCCTTGCGCCGGGCCGCCATGTCGGTCCAGAGCGCTTCGTACTGGGGAATGACCGCGGACCAGTCGAACTGGGTGCGCGCCCGGGTCTGGGCAGCCCGGCCCATGCGGCGGCGCAGGTCGTCGTTCTCGATCAGATCCAGCAGGCCCTGGGCCGCCTCGTCCACCGAGACGGCGATCACCTGGCTGGCGGCACCGACATAGAGGTCATAGCCGATCCAGTCGTTGGTGTGGCGGTAGGCGAGATCGCGGCCGGCACCGGCGGCCGGGGCATAGGTCGCGGCGCGGAAGCCGTCCACGCCGTGACGCAGGGTATCGCGATAGCCGTCCCAGTCGGAGACGACGCCCGGCAGGCCCGCCGCCATGGCCTCGAGCGGAGTCAGGCCGAAGGTTTCCTGGATGTTGTCGGACAGGGAGATGAACAGGTCCGCGACCGACCAGATCGAGAAGCGGGTTCCCGCCTCGCGGCCGTCGACCTCGCGATAGCCAACCGAGGGGCAAAGGGCGCGGCATTCGTCGTGGTAGGTGCGGCCGGCCTCCTCGCTGGTGGCCCAGCCCGCCTGGACCCAGACCACCTTTTTCGAGGTGCGGCGCGCGGCCTTTTCCAGGGCCATGGCCATCGGCAGCGGGTTCATCTTCACCGCCGCATTGAAGCGGCCCATGTAGAGGACCACGATCGCGTCGTCAGGGATGTCGAGCCGGTCCCGCCAGGCCTTGCGCTGCTCCGGCGTGGTGGAGAAATCCTCGGTGTTGATGGCCAGGGGGATGGTGACGAGGTTCGGGTTCGGGAGACGGGTGGCACCCAGACGCTCCTCGAGGTCCACACGGACGGCTTCCAGTTCGACCTCGACGCTGGCCCGGACGGCGGCCGAGGTGCAGATCAGGGTGTCCCAGGGATCCACGGGTGCCGTCATCAGGTCGGCGATGGAATCCATGATGTCCATCGAGGCCGTCGTGTGGGTAATGCCGCTGACGCCATAGCCCCGGCGCAGGCCCGCCATGTTTCGCCGCCAGCCCTCGCGGGCGACATTGGGCTGGGGCAGGTGGACGTTGCCGGCGCGGGCCAGGCCCTGGCGATCGTGGCGGGGGATCCAGGTGACGGGCCGGTTTATGTCGGCCAGCTCGGCGAGCATCTCGGCCAGGGCCTCAGGCTTGCGGTTGGCGACGTTCCAGAAGGCCCACTGCGACGCGCGGGAATGGCGCAGATAGCCGCGCAGGAAGCTCTCGCCCGCCGACTGGCGGCCCATCAGCGCCCTGCCCTTGGTGTCGAAGGCCTCGGGATTCAGATAGATGGCGACGTCGGACATGGATGACCCGGGCCTCCCCGCCCCCGATGGCCGGACTTGTCTAGAGCGTGGCGGCCGCCTGCGAAAGGGCCACAGAAAGTGGGTCCACGGAGTCCAAGGAGTCTAAGGAGTCCAAGGAGTCCAAGGAGTCCACGGAGTCCAAGGCGTACAGAGGAACCGGTTGCAGCCCGGCCGCGCAACCTGTGCAGACTATAGCAGGGGCCTGCGTCATTTTTGGACGTAGGGGTCAGACGCCCTGGTCGGGCACCCTGAGGGCGCGACGCATGGCGATGTAGTCCATGGCGGGCGGGTTCTTCTGGTGGCCGCCGTCGCCGAGAGCCAGGGCGATGGGTGGAGAGCGGCGCCGCTTCTCGATGGCGACCAGGCTGTCGAAGATGGTGTCGAGGGGATGGTGACGGCCGCCATGACCTGATCGGCCTTGTCGATCGGGGCGTGATACCAGGCGTGCATCTGGTCGATCAGGTCCTTGACCTTGCCCATCCAGGTGCCCGGATGGCCGGGTGCGCCGCCCCCATGGCTAGGGAAATAGCTGGTGTGGGTGTCCTCGACGATGAAGAGGCCGCCGTTCGACACGATAGGAAACAGGGCGTCGAAGGTCACGAGTTGCTGGCGCATGGTGTGGCCACCGTCGTCCAGGACCACGTCGATGGCGGGGACAGCCGCCTTGAACTGTTCCCAGAAGGCGGGATCGCCCTGGTCGCCGATCCAGATCTCGAAACCATGTTCGGTCATGGCGCGGCAGTTGGGATCGACGTCGACGCCGATGATCCGGGCCTCGGGCCCCAGATAGTCGCGCCACATCATCAGGCTGCCGCCGTTCTGGACGCCGATCTCGAGGAACGTCAGGGCCCGTCCGCGCCAGGGCGACAGCAGTCGATCGTAGGCGTCGAAGTAGTCGATCCACTTCTGAACCGCGCGGTCTGGACCGGCGATGAAGGCGTCGAGCAGGGCGTTGCCGGGACGGATCACGGGACCTCCGGGAGCAGGGTTCGGTCAGTCGTGCCCGCTCTGGTCCGGCGGATCAAGGGTCGTCGGGTCCGGGTGTGAGGCGGACAAAAGAAAGGGGCCGCTCCTTTCGGAGCGGCCCCAGACTTTGGTCGAACCTTCCGGTTCCCGGACTTCTTAGATGAAGTTCGAGAAGTCGAGGTTGGCGAGCGTGCCACCCTGGACGAAGAACCCGGCGTTGGCTTCGGTCGCCGCCGCGTTCGCCGCGGTGAAGACCCAGGCCCCCGAGCCGTCCGACAGGGCGACCACAACCACGGTCACCGAGTTGCCGGCGATCGAGAAGGTGCCGTTCGCGGCGGTCAGGGCCGCAGCGAAGTCGACCTGGGTCGTCTCGGCGTAGTTCACCGCCGTGATCGGAGCGCCCGTGATGTCGAACAGGTCTCCGGCGTTGAAGTCGGAGTACCGGTCGAGATCGCCGACCACCAGGGCACCAAGGGTGCCCGAGTCGTTGGCCGTGTCGATCACGAACACGTCGTTGCCGGCACCGCCCGAGATGGTGTCGGAGCCCGCACCGCCCGTGATGGTGTCCGCGCCGTCGCCGCCCGAGAGGTTGTCGGCACCCGCGCCGCCGAGGATGGCGTCATCGCCAGCGCCGCCGGAGATGGCGTCGGCATCCGCGCCGCCGTCGATCGAGTCGGCACCGTCGCCGCCCGAGATCGAGTCAGCACCGTCGCCGCCGATGACGGTGTCGTTGCCGGCACCCGACGAGATGGCGTCGGCACCCAGACCGGAGCTGATCGAGTCAGCGCCCGAGCCGGTGGTGATGCTGTCCGCGCCATCATCCGAGGAGATGGTGTTGTTGCCTTCACCGCCCTGGATGTTGTCGCCATCGGCACCCGAGGTGATCGAGTCGTTGCCGTCGCCGCCCGACAGGACGTTCGCACCGGCACCGGCCACGATCGTGTCGTTGCCCGCGTCACCGTTGATGGTGTCAGCGCCCGTGCCGCCGGTGATCGTGTCATCACCGTTGCCGCCCGCGACGTTGTTGGCACCGTCGCCGGCCGAGATGGTGTCGTTGCCGTCACCGCCCGAGATGGTGTCGTTGCCGGTTCCGGCCGTGATGTTGTCGTTGCCAGCGCCACCGGCGAGGTTGTTGGCACCCGCACCGGCCGAGATGGTGTCTTCACCGTCGCCGCCCGAGACCACGTCGTTGCCATGGCCCGACAGGATGTCGTCGTTGCCCGTGCCGCCGGTGATGTTGTTGTTGCCGGCGCTAGCGTCGATTGTGTCGTTGCCTTCACCGCCGTCGATGACGTCGTTGTTGGTTCCGGCCGTGATGCTGTCGTTGCCGTTGCCACCGTTGACGGTGTTGTTGCCGTCATCGCCACCGATGGTGTCGTTGCCGTCATCGCCGCCGATCAGGTCGTTGCCCAGGCCGCCGGTGATGTTGTCGTTGCCGGCTTCACCGTTGATCTGGTCGTTGCCGTCGTTACCGATCAGGCTGTCGTTGCCGTCGCCGCCCAGCAGGACGTCGTTGCCGGTGC
>JADCBH010000414.1 GCA_020253595.1 Brevundimonas sp. | reverse complement strand
TGGCCATGGAGAAGCCGATCAGGTCAAACCACTCCGAACTCACGGCATCGGCCAGATCGTCTGCCGAGGCGGAGGGCATGCAGACGGTGCGCCAGCCCGCGCGACGGAAGTACTCGACGACCATGACAAGGCCGAAGGAGTGATGATCGCCGGGCGTGAGGGCGAACAAGGCCGTGCGCCCGTCGCCTCCGCCAGACTGAACATGCATGCGGTCAGCGAACTCATAGACGATCTGTTGCAGCCGGCAGAGGCCGACGGTCACGTCCGTGAAGCTGCATTCATCGGATTCCCACATCTCCCCCAGCCGTTTGGCTGCAGGCGACAGCAGATCAAAATAGATGGTCTCCATGCCAACGCCGCGCCGGGTCAGAAGATCCACGTGTTCGGTCAGCGTGCCGAGATCCGAGGTCAGGATCAGCCGAGAGAACCGGTCCAGCTCCGCTGCGCCGATCACCCCGGTCGTCATCGAGATGACATCGGGGTCCGAACCGTCGCGATGGGCCATTAACAGCCTGGGAATGATCTCGCCCTCAATCAGCTGGGCCAGGGTAAGGGGCGAGGGGTCGAAAATCAGCGACCGATCCGGCAGTCCGAGCGACACGACGTTGCTGTCGGTCTTCGGCGTCCGCGGACGGCTGGGTCGCCGTCCGGCGTCGCGGTGAGTGACGGCCATCGATCCTCCTCCCCGGAGTTTCGTCCAACGTCAGGTGTGATCCCCACCCACCCGGCGATGCGTTCTCAAATTGACCGACGGGGCTGTCGCCTCGCCGGGTCGTCTCGCATCCTGGGCCAGGTGCCGACCGATCGAAGGTCCGAATCCCAGCCTCGCGACGCACGCGCGTCTCTCAACTCACGGGAGACATTTCGCCCCCTGTTTCAAGCCAGAGTCAAGCCGCGAAAGCTCCACTGTGTCAATTTCAGTTTACGTCCAATCTATTTGACACTTATGGCCTGACGGACCTAGGCTGCGACATCGTCCCTATCTCGGGGCGACCGGAGTCGGTCGATGTCATCGAGCGTTTTCCACTCATCGGACGGGGAAAACCCCCGCCGTGACGCCAGCCTCGGGGGAGGCACCAGCCTGCTGGATCGGGGGGTTGGAGCCCTGTTCGACGCCCTCGTGGCCTGCCCCTGGACGGCACACACCGGCGATCATCGTCTGACGCTCAAGAGCCTGAGGGCCATGCGCGCCAGCCGGCCGCTGTACACGCCCGAGGAGCGCGCCCGGCGCGACTCCACGCCCTGGACCCTGGTTCAGGGAATCCTCGCCCCCATCCAGTTCATTGCCTTCGGCGTCAGCTTCGTTCTGGTGCTGAGATACCTGTGGACAGGTGATGGCGCAGCCGCCGCGACCGCGTCCATCCTGGTCAAGACCGCCCTGCTCTATCTGATCATGGTGACCGGCGCGGTGTGGGAGAAGGTCGTCTTCGGACGCTATCTCTTCGCTCCGGCCTTCTTCTGGGAAGACGTCTTCTCGATGGTCGTGCTGGCGCTGCACACCGCCTATCTGGCCGCGGTTCTGACCGGCTGGGGTTCGCCCGGCGAGCAGATGGCGATCGCCCTCGCCGCCTACGCCACCTATGTGATCAACGCTGGCCAGTTCGTCTGGAAGCTGCGCCAGGCGCGGCTGGAGGGCGAGCGTACCGCCCAGTCGCCGCCGCAAGGCCTGCCCGCATGACGGCTCCGGCAGCCCTTCTCGACCGTTCCCCCGCGTCGGGGGGCTGCGCCGAATCCCCGGTCCTGCGCGAACGCGGACAGCGCGAGGTCTTCTGCGGCCTGACCGGCATCGTCTGGCTGCATCGCAAGATGCAGGACGCCTTCTTCCTGGTCGTGGGCTCGCGAACGTGCGCCCACCTGATTCAGTCCGCAGCCGGGGTGATGATCTTCGCCGAGCCTCGCTTCGGCACGGCCATCATGGAGGAGAAGGATCTCGCCGGCCTGACCGATGCCAACGAGGAGCTGGACCGTGTGGTCGGCCGCCTGCTGGAGCGTCGACCGGACATCAAGCTGCTGTTCCTGGTCGGCTCCTGCCCGTCCGAAGTCATCAAGCTGGACCTCGCGCGTGCCGCCGGACGTCTGAACGACATCCACGCCCCGCACACCCGGGTGCTGAACTATTCCGGCAGCGGTATCGAGACGACCTTCACCCAGGGCGAGGACGCCTGCCTGGCCGCGCTCGTGCCCCAGATGCCGACGCTGTCTGCAGCGGACCCGGCCCGTCTCCTGATCGTCGGCGCCCTGCCCGATGTGGTCGAGGACCAGTTCCGGCGCCTGTTCGCCCAGATGGGTATTCAGCACGTCGACGCCCTGCCCGCTCGCCGGATCGAGGATCTGCCGGGTGTGGGCCCCAATACACGCTTCCTGATGGCCCAGCCCTTCCTCGGCGACACGGCGCGTGCGCTGGAAGACCGGGGCGCGCAACGGCTGGAAGCCCTGTTCCCTTTCGGCGCAGAGGGCACGACCGACTGGCTTCATTCGGCAGCCAAGGCCTTCGGCGTCGACGAGATGCTGTTCCGCTCGGTGGTCGCGCCGGGTCGCGAACGCGCCGCCCGCGCCCTTGAGAGGTTCCGCCCGGCGCTGGACGGCAAGTCGATCTTTTTCTTCCCCGACAGCCAGCTGGAAATCCCGCTGGCGCGGTTCCTGTCGCGCGAGCTCGGCATGGTGCCGCTGGAAGTCGGCACGCCGTATCTGCACCGTCCCCATCTGTCGCGCGAACTGCCGCTGCTGCCCTCGGCCACGGTGCTGAGCGAGGGCCAGGACGTGGATCGCCAGCTGGATCGCTGCCGCGCCGTCCGGCCCGACCTGTCGGTCTGCGGTCTGGGTCTCGCCAATCCGCTGGAGATGGAAGGCCTGACGACCAAGTGGTCGATCGAGCTGGTCTTCTCGCCGGTCCACGGCTTCGACCAGGCCGCCGATCTGGCCGAGCTGTTCGCCCGGCCGATGAACCGCAAGGGCCGCCTGTCGCCCTCGATCCGGGGAGCCGCCTGATGCAGCTCACCGTCTGGACCTACGAAGGACCGCCCCACGTCGGCGCGATGCGGATCGCGACGGCCATGTCAGGTTTGCATTACGTCCTGCACGCCCCCCAGGGCGACACCTACGCCGACCTGCTGTTCACGATGATCGAGCGGCGCGGGGCCCGGCCGCCTGTCACCTACACCACCTTCCAGGCGCGCGACCTGGGCACCGACACGGCCGAGCTGTTCAGGACCGCCGTCATGGACGCCCATGCGCGCTTCCAGCCCGAGGCGATGATCGTCGGGGCGTCATGCACGGCCGAGCTGATCCAGGACGACCCCGCCGGCATGGCGCTGGCCATCGGCCTGCCCATCCCCGTCATCCCTCTGGAGCTACCCAGCTATCAGAAGAAGGAAAACTGGGGTGCCGCCGAGACCTTCCGCCAGCTGGTCCGCCACCTGGCGACGCCGGTGGAGCGGACGCCGATGGCGGGTCGCAAGCCCGTCTGCAACATCCTGGGCCCAACCGCCCTGGGCTTTCGACATCGCGACGATGTGGTCGAGATCACGCGCCTGCTGGAACGTCTGGGCGTTCAGATCAACGTGACCGCGCCTCTTGGTGCCACGCCCTCGGACATCGGCCGCCTGGGTGCCGCCGACTTTAACGTCGTCCTCTATCCCGAGATCGCCGGAGAAGCCGCCAAGCAGCTCGAGAAGCAGTGCGGCCAGCCTTCGACGAAGACGGTTCCCATCGGCTATGGCGCGACCATCGACTTCATCAACGAGGTCTGTGCGCTCGGCGGCCTGGACCCGGCGCCCGTCCTGGACGGCGTCCCCTCGCGGATGCCCTGGTGGTCGCGCTCGGTGGACTCAACCTACCTGACCGGCAAGCGGGTCTTCGTCTTCGGGGACGGCACCCATGCCGTGGCGGCCGCCCGCGTGGCGTCCGAGGAGCTCGGCTTCGAGGTCGTCGGCCTGGGCTGCTACAATCGCGAGTTCGCCCGCGAGGTCCGCGCCGCCGCAGCCGACCTGGGCCTGACCGCCCTGATCACCGACGACTATCTGGAGGTCGAGGCCGCCATCGCCGCGCTCCAGCCCGAACTGGTGCTGGGTTCGCAGATGGAGCGCC